>NZ_CP125957.1:6155000-6425000 GCF_030064125.1 Pseudomonas sp. G2-4
AGTGAATTCAAATTATCGAGCCCGAACAAAAACGCCCCGATCATCACTGATCGGGGCGTTTTTTATGGCCATTGCTGCAGGTCAAGCCGCAATCGACACCTTGAGCTTGTTCATCGCGCTTTTCTCAAGCTGGCGAATCCGCTCGGCCGATACGTTGTACTTCTGCGCCAGGTCATGCAGCGTGGCTTTTTCCTCGGCCAGCCAGCGCTGGTAAAGGATGTCACGACTGCGCTCGTCCAGCACTTCCAAGGCTTCGTGCAGGTTGGTGTTGGAGTTGTCGCTCCAATCGGCGTCTTCCAGTTGACGCGCCGGGTCGTACCGGTGGTCTTCCAGGTAGTTGGCCGGCGATTGGAAAGCGCTGTCGTCGTCCGCTTCGGCGGCCGGGTCGAAGGCCATGTCATGGCCGGTCAGGCGGCTTTCCATCTCGCGCACTTCCCGAGGTTCTACGCCCAGGCTTTCAGCCACGCGATGGACTTCTTCGTTGTTCAGCCAGGCCAGGCGCTTTTTCTGGCTGCGCAGGTTGAAGAACAGCTTGCGCTGGGCCTTGGTTGTCGCGACTTTCACGATGCGCCAGTTACGCAGGATGAATTCGTGGATTTCCGCCTTGATCCAGTGCACGGCAAACGACACCAGGCGCACACCCATTTCCGGGTTGAAACGCTTGACCGCCTTCATCAGGCCAACGTTGCCTTCCTGGATCAGGTCGGCCTGGGCCAGCCCGTAGCCGGAATAGCTGCGGGCGATATGTACGACAAAACGCAGGTGGGCGAGCACCATCTGCCGAGCCGCCTCCAGATCCTGCTCATAATAGAGACTCTCGGCCAGTTCACGCTCCTGCTCGGGCGTCAGCAATGGAATGCTGTTCACCGTGTGCACATAGGCCTCCAGGTTCGCACCCGGGACCAGAGCATAAGCAGGTTGCAAAGAAGTGGTCATACGAAAAAACCTCCGACTCACATAACTCGTGCAGTTCAGCACTGCGAAAATTGACCGGGAACCGTAGGACAAGGTCCCACAAAAACCGAAAGGTCAATACACGCAAAAAACCCTATTTTGGCGCAAGCTCACGCAAGTGGCGTGCTACCGCAATCCAGGCACCGATATAACCCAACAGCACCGCGCCAAGCAAGAGCGACAGACCGTCGGCGGCCGGTACTCCGGCCAGCGCAAAATCACTGCCATACAAACCGGCCAGCCCCACGACCGCGTCGTTCAGCCAATCCAGGCCGAACGCCAATACACCCCAGGACAGAATCCCGGCACCGAAGCCATACAGCGCCCCCATATAAAGGAAGGGCCTGCGTACATAACTGTCCGTGCCGCCGACGAGTTTAATCACTTCTATCTCGGTGCGGCGGTTTTCAATATGAAGACGAATGGTATTGCCTATCACCAAAAGTAATGCAGACACCAGAAGCACCGTCAGGCCGAAGACAAACCGGTCACCGAGCTTGAGTATCGCCGCCAGACGCTCGACCCAGACTAGATCAAGTTGTGCCTGTTGTACCTTCGGCAATTCGGAAAGTCTTTGTCTTAATGCTTCAAGGGTCGGCTTGTCGACTTCATTCGGCGTCACCAGCACTACGCCTGGCAGCGGGTTGTCCGGCAGTTCCTTGAGGGCTTCGCCCAGGCCGGACTGCTGCTGGAACTCTTCCAGCGCTTGCTCGCGGCTGATGTATTCGGCATCGGCCACGCCCGGCATGGCTTTGATCTGCTCGCGCAGCGCCTGGCCTTCGGTCGGGGTCGCCTCCAGTTGCAGGTACAGTGAAATCTGCGCCGCACGCTGCCAGGAACCACCCAGGCGCTCCACATTGCTTAGCAGTAATGACAGACCCATGGGCAAACTCAGGGCCACCGCCATCACCATGCAGGTAAAGAAACTGCCGATGGGTTGCTTGCCCAGGCGCCGCAGGCTGTCCAGCAGGCTGGCGCGATGGCTTTCGATCCAGGCGCGCAACAGCGTGGCGAAGTCCGGACCGTCGTCATCGTCGCGCTTTTTCTTTTGCGGCTGCGGGTCGGAGGCTTTCGGGGCCACCCGTTCGGCCACTTTCGGGCTGCGAGTCGCACTCATACGCCGGCCTCCCCGTCACCGATCAATCGACCGCGTTGCAAGGTGAGCATGCGGTGACGCATGCGCGCGATCAGCGCCAGGTCGTGACTGGCGATCAGCACACTGGTGCCCAGACGATTGATGTCTTCGAACACGCCCATGATTTCCGCCGCCAGACGCGGGTCGAGGTTACCGGTGGGTTCGTCCGCCAGCAGCAAGGCCGGGCGGTGGACGATGGCGCGGGCGATGCCGACGCGCTGTTGCTGGCCGGTGGACAGGTCGCCGGGGTAGAGGTCGGTCTTGTCCGACAGGGCCACACGCTCCAGGGCCGAATCCACACGCTTGACGATCTCGGCCTTGGACAGGCCAAGGATCTGCAACGGCAACGCCACGTTATTGAACACGGTGCGATCGAACAGCAACTGGTGATTCTGGAACACCACGCCGATCTGCCGCCGCAGGTAAGGGATCTGGGCATTGCTGATGGTGCTCAGGTCCTGGCCGGCCAGCAGCAGCTTGCCGGTGGAGGGCCGCTCCATCGCCAGCAGCAGGCGCAGCAAGGTGCTTTTGCCGGCGCCGGAATGGCCGGTGACAAACAGAAACTCGCCGCGACGGACCCGAAAGCTCAGCTCATGCAAGCCGACGTGACCGTTCGGATAGCGTTTACCGACCTGTTCGAAACGAATCATGAATGCTCCCGCTCGGCAAACAGTGCCTGGACAAAGGGCTCGGCTTCAAAGGTGCGCAAATCGTCGATGCCTTCACCCACGCCGATGTAGCGAATAGGCAGGCCGAATTGCTTGGCCAGGGCGAAAATCACCCCGCCCTTGGCGGTGCCGTCGAGTTTGGTCAGGGCCAGCCCGGTCAGTTCGACGGTCTGGTTGAACTGCTTGGCCTGGTTGATGGCGTTCTGGCCGGTACCGGCGTCCAGCACCAACAGCACTTCGTGGGGGGCGTCGGCATCGAGCTTGCCAATCACCCGGCGAACCTTTTTCAGTTCTTCCATCAGGTTGTCTTTGGTGTGCAGGCGACCGGCCGTGTCGGCGATCAGCACGTCGATGCCACGGGCCTTGGCGGCCTGCACGGCGTCGAAGATCACGGAAGCGGAGTCGGCGCCGGTGTGCTGGGCGATCACCGGAATCTTGTTGCGCTCACCCCATACTTGCAGTTGTTCGACAGCGGCGGCACGGAAGGTATCACCGGCGGCCAGCATGACTTTCTTGCCATCAAGCTGCAGCTTCTTCGCCAGTTTGCCGATGGTGGTGGTCTTGCCGGCGCCGTTGACGCCCACCACCAGAATCACGAACGGCTTGTTCTGCGAAGCGATCACCAGTGGCTGTTCCACCGGTTTGAGCAGGCTGGTCAACTCGTCTTGCAGGGACTTGTACAGCGCGTCGGCATCGGTCAGCTGTTTGCGTGCGACCTTCTGGGTCAGGCTCTGGATGATCACCGAGGTGGCCTCGACGCCGACATCGGCGGTCAGCAGGCGGGTTTCGATGTCTTCGAGCAATTCGTCATCGATGACTTTCTTGCCCAGGAACAGGCTGGCCATGCCTTCGCCGATGCTGGCGCTGGTCTTGGACAGGCCTTGCTTGAGGCGGGCGAAGAAACCGACCTTACTCTCCTCGGCGGTACGTACGGGCTCGGCCGGAGCAACGGTTTCCAACAGCGTGGGTTCTGGTTCGGGGGCGGCTTGCGCAATCACAGGCGCAATGGCGGCGACCGGCGGTTCAATGACCGGTTCGACGATTGGCACCTCGACAGCGTGTGTCGGAGCCGGAATCGGTGGAGAGACATGGGGTACCTGTGCGTCCTCTTCCACCAGCGCGACCGGCTCTTCCGCCACCGGCAAGGTCAGCCACGGCGTGTGCTCGGCGGGCGGGGTCAGCGGCTGCTCGACCACCTGCCCGACAGCGACCTCAGGCTCGACCGGTTGCAGCACTGGCTCGGCCATCGGCAAGACGATGGGCGCCGCTTCTTCTTCGGCCACAGTCTCGACGGCGGCGGGATCCGGCAGTGCTTCTGGCTGTTCGACGGCGGTTTCCTGCGGCTTCTTGCGCAGCCATCCGAACAGGCCTTTTTTCTCGCCAGCCGCAGCTGGGGTCTTCTTGTCGTCGTTGGAACCAAACATGGAGGACGGCTATCTCACGGTAGCGAAGCGCCACGAGGGCGCTTCGGTAATAAATATTCGATGCTGAACAGACTGCGTTTCATCCAGCTTGTTCACGCGCAACAGATTGTCGAAATGTCCCAAGGACACCTCATCGTCGATTTTTTCGAAGGACTGGCACGGCATCATCGGCGAAAACGCAGGGATCAACGAACAAACCCAGGGTTTCTCCGGAGAACCCAAACAGCCCGGGACCGATAAAAGGCCCGATAGGCGTGGCCGCCAGTAAAACGGACCGTTATCCTAGCACCCTCTCGCCCGCCGACGCTAAGACCTAGCGGGCAGCCCAACAGGTTTAAACACGAATGAATGCTCTTGCCCGCCGTGCTGCAGGCCTGCTGCTCAGCACAGTTTGTCTGCCCTTTTCAGTCCTGGCTGCCGATCCACAACCCACCCACGAATTTACCCTCGACAACGGCCTGAAGGTCGTGGTGCGCGAAGACCATCGTGCGCCCGTGGTCGTGTCCCAGGTCTGGTACAAGGTCGGCTCCAGTTACGAAACGCCGGGCCAGACCGGTTTGTCCCACGCCCTGGAACACATGATGTTCAAAGGCAGCGAGAAAGTCGGCCCCGGCGAAGCGTCGCTGATCCTGCGGGATCTTGGCGCTGAAGAAAACGCCTTCACCAGCGATGACTTCACTGCTTACTACCAGGTACTGGCCCGGGATCGCCTGGGTGTGGCCTTCGAACTGGAAGCCGACCGCATGGCCAGCCTGCGCCTGCCGCCCGAAGAGTTCAGCCGCGAGATCGAGGTGATCAAGGAGGAGCGCCGCATGCGCACCGACGATAAGCCTATGTCCAAGGCCTACGAGCGCTTCAAGGCCATGGCGTATCCGGCCAGCGGTTATCACACACCGACCATCGGCTGGATGGCCGACCTGGACCGGATGACCGTCGAGGAGCTGCGCCACTGGTACGAATCTTGGTACACCCCGAACAACGCGACCCTGGTGGTGGTTGGCGACGTGACGCCAGACGAGGTCAAGGCCCTGGCCCAGCGTTACTTCGGCCCGATTGCCCGGCGCGACGTGCCGGTGGCGAAAATCCCCCTGGAACTGGCCGAACCCGGCGAGCGCCAGATCACCCTGCATGTGCAGACCCAGCTGCCAAGCCTGATGCTGGCCTTTAATGTGCCCAGCATCGCGACCGCAACGGACAAAACCTCGGTCAACGCCCTGCGGCTGATCTCGGCCCTGCTGGACGGCGGCTACAGCGGCCGGATCCCGACCCAGCTGGAGCGCGGCGAAGAGCTGGTGTCCGGCGGATCGTCGAGCTACGACGCCTACACCCGTGGCGATACGCTGTTCACTCTGTCGGCAACGCCCAACACGCAGAAAAACAAAACCCTCGCCCAGGCTGAAGCCGGTCTGTGGCGCCTGCTCGATCAGTTGAAAACCACCGCCCCGACCGCCGAAGAACTGGAGCGCGTGCGCGCCCAGGTCATCGCCGGCCTGGTGTATGAGCGCGATTCGATCACCAGCCAGGCCACCGCCATCGGTCAGTTGGAAACCGTCGGGTTGTCCTGGAAGCTGATGGACACCGAGCTCGCCGAACTGCAAAGCGTGACCCCCCAAGATATCCAGAAGGCAGCCCAGCTGTATTTCACCCGCTCGCGCCTGAGTGTTGCGCATGTCCTGCCCGAGGAGAAAGCTCATGAGTGAGCGCAAATCATCGCGCCTGGTGCTGATCGGCCTGGTGTCTGTCGCACTGATCGGCGCCCTGGCCTTTTACCTGTCCCCCACCACGGGTGTCATCGCGAGCCAGGCCTTGGATAAAGCCAAGTCCGGCAACAAGCTGCAATCCCTGGCTGAACTGGACGACAAGGCCCCCAGTCGCCGCCAACTGGACGTGCAAACCTGGAAAACCGCCGACGGCACCCAGGTGCTGTTCGTCGAAGCCCGGGAATTGCCGATGTTTGACCTACGCCTGACCTTCGCCGCTGGCAGCAGTCAGGACGGCGACGCCCCCGGTCTTGCCCTGCTGACCAATGCCATGCTCAACGAAGGCGTGGCCGGCAAGGACGTCAGCGCCATTGCCGAAGGGTTTGAAAGTCTCGGCGCGGATTTCGGCAACGGCGCCTACCGGGACATGGCCGTGGCATCGCTGCGCAGCCTGAGCGCGGTGGACAAGCGTGAGTCGGCGCTGAAGCTGTTCGCCGAAGTCGTCGGTAAACCGACCTTCCCCGCCGACTCCTTCGCCCGCATCAAGAACCAGATGCTCGCCGGTTTCGAATACCAGAAACAAAATCCCGGCAAGCTCGCAGGCCTGGAATTGATGAAGCGCCTGTACGGCGATCATCCTTATGCCCACTCCAGTGACGGCACCGCAGAAAGCATTCCACCGATCACGCTGGCCCAGGCTCAGGCTTTCCATGCCAAGGCTTATGCCGCCGGCAACGCGGTGATCGCGCTGGTGGGCGACCTGTCCCGCGCCGAAGCCGAAGCGATTGCCAGCCAGGTGTCCGCCGCATTGCCCAAGGGCCCGGCCCTGGCGCAAACCCCACCGCCGGTGGAACCGAAGGCGAGCGTCACTCACATCGAGTTTCCGTCCAAGCAGACCAACCTGATGCTCGCGCAATTGGGTATCGATCGGGACGATCCAGACTATGCCGCAGTGTCCTTGGGCAACCAGATTCTCGGCGGCAGTGGTTTCGGCACGCGGTTGATGACCGAGGTCCGGGAGAAGCGCGGCCTGACCTACGGCGTTTACTCGGGCTTTACACCGATGCAGGCCCGTGGCCCGTTCATGATCAACCTGCAAACCCGTGCCGAGATGAGCGAAGGCACGTTGAGATTGGTGCAGGAGGTGTTTGCCGACTACCTCAAGAACGGCCCCACCCAGAAAGAACTCGATGACGCCAAGCGTGAGCTGGCCGGCAGTTTCCCGCTGTCCACCGCCAGCAACGCCGATATTGTCGGCCAGCTCGGCGCGATGGGTTTCTATGACTTGCCGCTGAGCTACCTGGAGGACTTCATGCGCCAGTCCCAGGACCTGACGATCGAGCAGGTCAGGGCCGCGCTGAACAAACACCTGAACACCGATAAAATGATCATCGTCACTGCCGGCCCGACCGTGCCGCAAAAGCCGCTACCGGCCCCTACTGACAAACCTGCCGAGCAGCCGCTCGGGGTTCCGGAGCACTAATGGCCCGCCCATCGAATTCCAGCAAGAAACCCGTTCACAACGGGGTGAATCAATTGCGCATCATCGGCGGCGAATGGCGCAGCCGCCGCTTGAGCTTCCCCGATGCACCCGGCCTTCGACCGACTCCGGACCGGGTGCGCGAAACCCTGTTCAACTGGCTCGCGCCTTACGTAGCGGGCGCCCGAGTGCTCGACCCGTTCGCCGGCAGCGGTGCGCTGTTTCTCGAAGCGCTGTCCCGTGGCGCGGCCATGGGCCAGGCATTGGACGCCAGTAGCCTGGCGGTCTCCAGCCTGAAAGAACACCTGGGTACCCTGCGCTGCACCGTCGGCCAAGTACAAACGGCTGACGCGCTGCGCTACCTCGACAGCCAACCGGCGACCCCGTTTGACCTGGTGTTCCTCGACCCGCCGTTCAACCAGAATCTGCTGCCAGCGGTCTGTGCCTTGCTTGAGGAACGGCATTGGCTGGCCGAGGACGCCTGGGTCTACACTGAAAGCGAGACCGCCCCGTCCACCCTTGGCTTGCCGGGCAATTGGCGCCTGCATCGCGAGCAGAGGTCTGGACGGGTGTACTACGCGTTGTGGCAACGTCTGGCAGAGACCGTTAGCTGAACGGCTGACCAGTGCATCGAGAATAATAATGATGTCCGCTGCATCTGAGCGTTTCGTCCCTGCCTTGGGCCTTGGCAACCCGCACTTGCAAACCTTGTGGGGGCCACTGTGGCGCAAGACCACCCACGTCGAACGCGAGCGCGAGCGCCTCTGGCTGGATGACGGCGATTTCCTCGACCTCGACTGGCATGGCCCCCACAGCGCCGATGCGCCACTGGTGCTGGTGCTGCACGGCCTGACGGGTTCTTCCAACTCGCCTTACGTCGCCGGCCTGCAACAAGCCCTCGGCGGCAAGGGTTGGGCCAGTGTCGCCCTGAACTGGCGCGGCTGTTCGGGCGAACCGAACCTGTTGCCCCGCAGCTATCACTCCGGCGTCAGCGAAGACCTGGCCGCCACGATCACCCACCTTCGGGCCCGACGGCCGTTGGCGCCGCTGTTTGCGGTGGGTTATTCACTGGGCGGCAACGTGCTGCTCAAGCACCTGGGGGAAACCGGCGGCGACAGCCAGTTACAGGGGGCAGTGGCGGTCTCGGTGCCGTTCCGCCTCGACCAGTGCGCCGATCGCATTGGCCAGGGATTTTCCAAGTTCTACCAGGCGCACTTCATGCGGCAAATGGTGGCCTACGTGCGCAACAAACAACGCCAATTCCAGCATGACGGACGCCACGAAGGCCTGGCGACCCTGGCGGCGCTTGGCCCGCTGGAAAACATGCGCACCTTCTGGGATTTCGATGGCCGTATAACGGCGCCGTTGCACGGGTTCTCGGATGCGGCGGATTACTATCGCCGCGCCTCCAGTCGCTATTTCATGGGCAGGATCACGACACCGACCCTGGTCATCCAGGCCGCCGACGATCCCTTCGTATTTCCGCACAGCTTGCCCGAACCCGGCGAGTTGTCCGCCTCGACCCAACTTGAGCTACACGCCCAGGGCGGGCATGTGGGGTTTGTCGAAGGGACCTTGCGGCGTCCGGGGTATTACCTGGAGCGGCGGATTCCTACATGGTTGGCCCATCTGGCTCGTGAATGAGCCGTGGCGTGGCTTTTGGTGGCGAGGGAGCTTGCTCCCGCTTGAGTGCGCAGCACTCACCGAAAGGCGGGCCGCTTCGCAGCCCAGCGGGAGCAAGCTCCCTCGCCACCAAAAGCTCCCTTGCCAATAGCACTATTCGCCCTTCGCCACGCCGCGCTGCGGATCGGTGATCCATTCGCTCCACGAGCCGGCGTACAACCTTCCCAACGGATAGCCTGCCAGGCACAAGGCAAACAGGTTATGGCACGCCGTCACGCCGGAGCCGCAGTAAGCCACCAGATCAGTCGGCGAACGCTCCCCCAGCTTTTCGGCGAAGCGCTGCTTGAGCTGATCCGCCGACAAGAAGCGCCCGTCTACGCCGAGGTTGTCGGTGAACGCTGCGCATTGGGCGCCGGGAATGTGCCCGGCCACGGGGTCGATCGGCTCGACTTCACCCTTGAAGCGCGGTAACGCCCGGGCATCCAGCAGGGTCATGTCCGGCTGGCCGAGGCGCTGTTGCAGCGTTTGGGCATTGAGGACCAAGGCCGCGTCCGGCGAACCACTTAAGGTCCCGCGACGGTCCAGCGGCGGATCGAGACTCAGCGGCAGGCCGGCGGCATGCCAGGCCTTGAGCCCGCCGTCGAGGATGAACACACCATCACGTTTACCCAGCCAGGCCAGCAACCACCAGGCTCGGGCGGCATAGGCGCCGGGGCCGTCGTCATACAGCACGATGTCGCTGTCGTTGCTGATGCCCCAGGCTTGCAGGCGCTCTATCAAGGCCTCGGGCTCCGGGAGCGGATGACGTCCGGTCACGCCCTTGGTCACCGGCCCGCTCAAATCTCGCTCGAGGTCCGCGAACGACGCTCCGGCGATATGGCCCTCGGCGTAGCTGCGCTGACCGTAATCGGGGTCTTCCAGGGCGAAACGACAATCGAGGATCACCAGCCCGGGCCGTGACATTTGCTGCTCAAGGGTTTGAGGGCTGATGAGTTGCGCGATGGGCATGCTGAGCTCCTGTGGCTAAGTCGAGGGTCCGATGCTACTGCCCTTCTTCCAGGGTCCGGGCCAGGGGGACGTAATACTCTTTGAACAGTGCATCCACCGCTTCGCGGGCCTGATCGGTCACGAAGCCGGCCTCCAGCACCAGCACCTGGTAGACGCCACGCTTGATGGCCTGTTCACTCAGATGGTTGGAGTTTTCTCGCGTCGTACACAGGAATCGCACCCAGGACGTGAGAATAATCCAGGCGTTGAGGGTCAGGGACTCGATCTGCACCCGGTCCATCTTCAGGATACCGGCCGCCACGAAGCCCTCGTAGATGGCCGTACCGTGGATCAGGCAGCGCTGGGAAAACCGACGATAGCGAGCCGCAAGGTCTGGGTCGCTGTCGAGCAGGTGTTCCAGGTCCCGGTGCAAGAACCGGTAGCGCCACATCGCCGACAGCAGTTCCTGCAAGTAGAAACGCTTGTCGTCCACCGTAGACGCCCGGCCCTGGGGCGGACGCAGGAAGCTGTCCACCAGGTTTTCGTATTCGCTGAACAGCACGGCGATGATCGCCTGCTTATTGGGAAAGTGGTAGTAGAGGTTGCCCGGGGACATGTCCATGTGGGCGGCAATGTGATTGGTGCTGACACTGCGCTCACCCTGCTGGTTGAACAGCTCGAGGCTGTTTTGCACGATGCGCTCGCTGGTTTTCATTCGTGGGGCCATGGTTTGGGCTTTATTTCGACGAAGGCATTGAATGGCATCTTACGACCTATCGGTCACAGGAAAAACCCAAAGCCGCTACAGATGCCATTGACTTTATAGAGTACAAGCTCTAGAAATCACCCATTCCAAGAATATCCGGTGCCCGACAATGCCTGCCGACGTTGCTTACCTGCACGAATCTCAACAGCAACTGGACGAGCTGCGGGCGCTCTTCGATGCCCAGCGCCAGGCTTATGCCGCCCATCCGATGCCACCGGCCGAACAGCGCCAGCAATGGCTCAAGGCATTGCGGGAACTGTTGAGCAACGAACGACAGGCGTTGATCGATGCCATCAGCCAGGATTTCAGCCACCGCAGCGCCGACGAAACGCTGTTGGCCGAGCTGATGCCAAGCCTGCACGGCATCCATTACGCCAGCCGGAACCTCAAGGGTTGGATGAAACCTTCCCGGCGCAAGGTCGGCATGGCCTTTCAACCGGCGTCGGCCAAGGTGGTGTATCAACCATTGGGTGTGGTCGGAGTCATCGTGCCGTGGAACTACCCGCTGTTCCTGGCCGTCGGTCCGTTGGTGGGGGCGTTGTCGGCGGGCAACCGGGTGATGCTCAAACTCAGCGAATCGACCCCGGCGACCGGGCTGCTGCTCAAACAATTGCTGGCTCGGGTCTTTCCCCAGGACCTGGTCTGTGTAGTGCTCGGCAAGGCTGAGGTCGGCATGGCATTTTCCAAGTTGCCCTTCGATCACCTGTTGTTCACCGGTGCCACCAGCATCGGCAGGCACGTGATGCGTGCCGCCGCCGAGAACCTGACCCCGGTCACCCTCGAGCTGGGTGGGAAATCGCCAGCCATCGTGTCCGTCGACGTCCCCCTCCAGGACGCCGCTGCGCGTATTGCCTTTGGCAAAACCCTGAATGCCGGGCAAACCTGCGTGGCACCAGACTACGTGCTGGTGCCGCAAAGCCGTGTAGGTGAATTCGTAGAAGCCTATCGCCAGGCGGTTCGCGGGTTCTATCCAACCTTGGCTGACAACCCGGACTACACCGCGATCATCAACGAACGACAGCTGGCGCGACTTAGCGGTTACATCAGCGACGCCACCAGCAAGGGCGCGTTGCTGATCGAGTTGTTCGATGAAGGCCAGGGGCGGCGCATGGCCCACAGCCTGTTGCTCAACGTCAGCGATGACATGACCGTCATGCAGGATGAAATCTTTGGCCCGCTGCTGCCTATCGTGCCTTATGACAATCTCGACCAGGCATTTGCCTACATCAATCAGCGACCTCGTCCGTTGGCGCTCTACTATTTTGGCTACAACAAGGCCGAACAGAATCGCGTACTCCACGAGACCCATTCCGGCGGCGTCTGCCTGAATGACACGCTGTTGCACGTTGCCCAGGACGACTTGCCGTTCGGCGGCATCGGCGCCTCGGGAATGGGGCACTACCACGGGCACGAAGGTTTCCTGACCTTCAGCAAAGCCAAAGGCGTGCTCACCAAGCAGCGATTCAATGCCGCAAAGCTGATCTATCCGCCCTACGGCAAGACTTTGCAGAAACTGATCCAGAAGCTGTTCGTCCGCTAACGCGAGTTTGCCCGGGTAATAACAATAATGAACCCAAGCCTGATCGATACACCCGCCCTGTCACGGCGCGGCCTGCTGAAATTCAGCCTCGGCGCCAGCGCGTTCCTGGCCACCGTTGGGCTGGGCGCCAGCCTGAGCGGTTGCTCGCCCCACCAACCGGCCAGCGGTCTGGCGGCCCTGCGTGACAGCGATCTGCCGTTCTTGCGTGCCGTCATCCCGGTGATGCTGGACGGCGCCGTGGCCGCTGGGAAGATTCCCGCCGCCGCTGCAGCCACTCTGCAATGCCTCGACACCGGCCTGGCTCACCTGTCTCCGGCCGTGCTCAAGCTCACCCGCCAACTGTTCGATGTGCTCACGCTGGGTGTGACTCGTGGGCCGTTGACCGGGATCTGGGGCTCATGGGAAAACGCCAGCGCCGATGACATCCGCCAGTTCCTCGAACGGTGGGAAAACAGCTCGCTGGACCTCCTGCGACAAGGCCACAGCTCACTGCTGCAAATGGTGATGATGGCGTGGTACAGCCGGGCCGAGGCCTGGGCGCATTGTGGGTATCCGGGCCCGCCCAAGATTTGAAAACCAAGTGAAATCCTGTGGGAGCGAGCTTGCTCGCGATGGCGGTGTGTCAGTCAATGCAGTTGCGCCTGATCTGACGCCATCGCGAGCAAGCTCGCTCCCACGGGAGGGCATCGCAGATCCATAACAACAAGAGAACCTGAACATGCCCATACCCGATCCCTTCCGCGAAGGCCTGGCCCGTGGCTGGATCACCTACAACGGCGCGCAGTTGACCCAGAACCTGACCCTGGAAGCGGACGTGGCGATCATCGGCAGCGGCGCGGGGGGCGGCACCACGGCCGAAATCCTCAGCGCAGCCGGCTACAACGTGTTGCTGATCGAGGAAGGCCCACTCAAGACCAGCCATGACTTCAAGCTGCTCGAGGACCAGGCCTACACCAGCCTCTACCAGGAAGGCCTCGGGCGCCTGAGCAAGGACGGCGCCATCACCATTCTCCAGGGCCGGGCGGTCGGTGGCACGACGTTGATCAACTGGACCTCCTGCTTCCGCACACCCGACCAGACCCTCGACCACTGGGCGGCCGAGCACAACGTCAAGGGCCACAGCCCCGCTGAAATGGCGCCCTGGTTTGAGCAGATGGAACGACGCCTGGGTGTGGCGCCCTGGCTGATCCCACCCAATGCCAACAACGACGTAATCCGCAAAGGCTGTGAGCAATTGGGTTATAGCTGGCACGTGATTCCGCGCAATGTGCGCGGCTGCTGGAACCTGGGCTATTGCGGCATGGGCTGCCCGACCAACGCCAAACAGTCGATGCTGGTCACCACCATTCCGGCCACGCTGGACAAGGGTGGGGCACTGCTTTACCTGGCGCGGGCCGACCATCTGACCATCAAGAACGATGCGGTCACCGGGCTTGAGTGCGTGGCCATGGACGAGCGCTGCGTGGCGCCGACTGGGCGACGCATTACGGTCAGGGCGCGCCACTACGTACTGGCCGGCGGTGGTATCAACAGCCCGGCCCTGCTGCTGCGCTCCGACGCGCCGGACCCGCATGAACGCCTGGGCAAGCGCACTTTCCTGCATCTGGTGAACATGTCCGCCGGGCAATTCGACGAGGTCATCAACCCGTTCTACGGCGCGCCGCAGTCGATTTATTCGGATCATTTCCAATGGCAGGATGGTACTGCCGGCAAGATGTCCTACAAGCTTGAGGTCCCGCCCTTGCATCCGGCTCTCGCCGCCACGCTATTGGGCGGGTTCGGCAGCGAGAACGCCCTGCACATGGCGCAACTGCCCCACACCCACGCCATGCTGGCGTTGTTACGCGACGGGTTTCATCCGGACAGCCCCGGCGGCAACGTCGAGTTGCGCAGCGACGGCACGCCCGTGCTCGATTACGCGGTGTCGCCCTACGCCTGGGACGGTTTGCGCCGGGCATTCCACAGCATGGCCGAGATTCAGTTCGCCGGCGGCGCCAAGACGGTCATGCCGATGCACAGCGATGCCCGCTACGTGAAAACCCTGGCCGAAGCCCGCACGCTGATCGACGGCTTGGACCTTGCTTTGTACCGCACGCGCCTGGGCAGCGCCCACGTGATGGGTGGCTGTGCCATGGGAGAAGATCCGAAAACCGCCGTCACCGACAGCCTTGGCCGTCATCATCAACTGGGTAATCTTTCGATCCATGACGGCTCGCTGTTCCCCACCAGCATCGGCGCCAACCCACAGTTGTCGGTGTACGGTCTGACCGCTCAACTGGCGACTTCCTTGGCCGAACGTCTGAAAAAATCATGAATATATGGATTATTCGCAACGTCTATAGTGCTTTCTTACCCAACAGCCGACTTGGCCGACCGAGAAGGCTGCGATACCATCCGACTCCCCAACGGACACCCACCAGGACGACGCGATGAACCGAGTGTTGTACCCAGGTACCTTCGACCCTATTACCAAGGGCCATGGCGATCTGGTCGAACGCGCCTCGCGCCTGTTCGACCACGTGATCATTGCCGTCGCCGCCAGCCCGAAGAAAAACCCGCTGTTCCCGCTGGAACAACGTGTAGATCTGGCTCGCGAGGTCACCAAACATCTGCCCAACGTGGAGGTGGTCGGTTTCTCGACGCTGTTGGCGCATTTCGCCAAGGAAAAGAACGCCAATGTGTTCCTGCGCGGCCTGCGGGCGGTCTCGGACTTCGAGTACGAGTTCCAGCTGGCCAACATGAACCGTCAGCTGGCACCGGACGTCGAGAGCCTTTTCCTGACACCGTCGGAGCGTTACTCCTTTATTTCTTCGACCCTGGTGCGGGAAATCGCGGCCTTGGGCGGTGATATCACCAAATTCGTCCACCCGGCCGTGGCCGATGCGCTGACCCTGCGCTTCAAGAAATAACCTGCGGGCTGCGATCCGCTTCGCAGCCCGACACAGCGCAGTCCATCGCCCCCGCGTGCACTGCGCTCGCCAATGCGGCACAATTGCGCCCATACGTTTTCAGATGCCCGGGCCCAACGCCCCGGCAGGAGCCTGCATGTCCCTGATCATCACCGACGACTGCATCAATTGCGACGTCTGCGAACCCGAGTGCCCGAACGAAGCCATTTCCCAAGGCGAAGAGATCTACGTCATCGACCCGAACCTGTGCACCCAATGCGTCGGCCACTACGACGAACCCCAGTGCCAGCAGGTCTGCCCGGTGGATTGCATCCCGCTCGACGAAGCTCATCCGGAAACGGAAGAGCAGTTGATGGCAAAGTATCGCAAGATTACGGGTAAGGATTGAGCCAGATTATTTTGTAGGGTCTGTGCGGGCCTCATCGCGAGCAAGCTCGCTCCCACAGGGGCTTTGCTTCAGGCACAAAGGGTGTAAACACAGCAGATCCCTGTGGGAGCGAGCTTGCTCGCGATGAGGCCCGTTGCAACACCCAAGATCCAACTGCCAACCTCACTCCTGCCGTTCAAATCCTTCCCCAACGCACCCCAGGCACCGCACAAACGTGGCCTTCGCCGGGTCCACCACCAACGCTTTCCCCGCATCACCAACCCCACCGCCCAGCGCAGTAAAAGGCAGGGACACCACAAATGCCCCGGCACCGATCACAGTGGCGGCGAGCAGCAGCGGGCGGGCGATCAGCAGGTCGCCGATCATGGCGAAAGCGGGAGGATTCTGGATGGTGTAGCGCGGGTCACCGCTGCCTTCGTTCGCCAAGGCAGGCAAACCGACACTCAGCAGCAGCGCAAGAACAACAGGTCGAAGCAGATTCATGGGGCGATCCTTCGGCTAAACAGTATGACTACTGACTATAGACGGATCAGCTCTGGCAGCGTGGACACCAGACACTGGCGCGCTGGCCCAGGCGGATTTCCCGCAACCCTGTGCCACACACCTTGCACAGCTCCCCGCCCCGGCCGTAGACGAACAATTCCTGCTGGAAGTAGCCGGGCTGGCCGTCGCCACCAATGAAATCCCGCAACGTGGTACCGCCACGCTCGATGGCATGGGCGAGGATGCGTTTGATCTCGATCGCCAGCTTCAGGTAACGCGCCCGGGAAATACCTCCGGCCGCGCGGCGCGGGTCGATGCCGGCGGCAAACAGCGCCTCGGTCGCGTAGATATTGCCCACACCCACCACCACCGCGTTGTCCATGATGAACGGTTTGACCGCCATGGAACGGCCACGGGAGAGCTGGAACAAACGTTCGCCATCGAACAGATCGGTCAACGGCTCCGGTCCGAGGCGAATCAACAGTTCATGGTTGAGCGGGTCGAGGCTCCAGAGCATCGCCCCGAAACGCCGCGGGTCGGTGTAGCGCAGGGCCAGGCCGGATTCCAGCTCGATGTCCACGTGCTCATGCTTGGCGGCGGGCATGCCGACTTCCACCAATCGCAAGTTGCCGGACATGCCCAAATGACTGATCAAGGTGCCGACTTCGGCGTTGATCAGCAGGTACTTGGCCCGCCGCTCCACCAGCACGATGCGTTGGCCCGAAAGCCGCACATCGAGGTCTTCCGGAATCGGCCAGCGCAGGCGGCGGTCGCGTACCACCACGCGACTGACCCGCTGGCCTTCAAGGTGGGGCGCGATTCCGCGGCGGGTGGTTTCGACTTCCGGCAGTTCTGGCATAGGGCTCTCGAGTCAGACGAAGGCTCGGCGCTTGTATTCAGCGCTCAGCGAGTAGCGAGGTCGCGGATTTCCTGTTTCTGGGTCTGGAAGTCGTATTCCGACAAACCGATGTAATCGAGCACCAGCGCTCCGACGCTATCCCACTCGTGGTCTTCGGCCTGATTGCCCAGCACCCGGTGGGAAGCACAGATGTTCTCGGACATCTTCAGGATCGCCAGCAGGTTTTTCAGCTGGCTGTTGTTGCGTGAAGAGTCGTCGCTGAAAACCGCCAGGGCATTGTGGTGGTTGGCGATGGCCTGGCTGACGTGATCCGGCAGGCGCCAGGATTTTGAGGTGTAGTAACCGACCACCGCATGATTGGTGTTGAACACACGGTTCTCGGTGTCCACCACCCGGCACTCGGCGCTGGCATTGGCGTAGGCCTCCTCCAGCACGCTCATGTAGTTGGGGAACTGCTTGAGCATCAACGGCACGCCGCAATCGTGGAACAAGCCCAATGCGTAGGCTTCGTCGCCATTCTCCAGGCCGACGCGCTTGGCCAGGGTCAGGCAGGTCATCGCCACGTCCTGGGCCGTATCCCAGAAGCGGTTCAAGGTGACGATGGCATCATCGTGCAGCTCGCCCTTGATCGACTGCGCATTGATCAGGTTGATGATCGAGCGGCTGCCCAACAGGTTCACCGCACGCTGGATCGAGGTGATCTTGTTGCGCAGGCCGTAATACGGTGAATTGACGATCTTGAGCAAGGCCCCTGAAAGCCCCGGGTCCTGGGAGATCAACTTGGCGATCGTCTCCAGGTCCGGATCGGGCATGTACTGCTCCATCTGCAGATCCACCATGATCTGCGGCTGGGGCGGCACACTGATGCCTTGCAGGGACTGTTGGATCTGTTCGGCGGAAAGTTCTTTGGACATGAGTACACACTCTGGGTCAGGCGGGGATTCTAACCCTTAAAGATGGATCCGATACACCGCTGGGCCACCGATCGTCCTTCAAGCACGCCAATACCGCAACACGGTATACTCCCGCTCTTTTTTCCGGAGCGACGTCATGTCCCTGCCTAGCCTGCGCCTCAAAGCCAACGCCGACCGTCGCCTGCGCGCCGGCCACCTGTGGGTCTACAGTAACGAAATCGACGTGGCCGCCACTCCGCTGCACGGTTTCAAGGCCGGCGACCAGGCCATCCTCGAGGCCGCCGGTGGCAAACCGCTGGGCATCGTCGCAATGAGCCCCAACAACCTGATCTGCGCCCGCCTGCTGTCCCGTGACGTTAAACTGCCACTGGACAAATCCCTGCTGGTGCATCGCCTCAACGTGGCGTTGTCGTTGCGCGAGCGGCTGTTCGACAAGCCGTTCTATCGCCTGGTCTACGGTGATTCCGACTTGTTGCCGGGCCTGGTGGTCGACCGTTTCGGCGACATTCTTGTGGTGCAGATCGCTTCCGCCACCATGGAAGCCCATAAAGAAGACGTGATCGCCGCCCTCACCCAGGTGCTCAAGCCCAGCGGCATTCTGTTCAAGAACGATTCCGCCGCCCGTGACGCCGAAGGCCTGAACCGCTACGTCGAGACCGTGTTCGGCCTCGTGCCGGAATGGGTCGCCTTGGAAGAGAACGGCGTGAAGTTCGAAGCACCGGTGATGGAAGGTCAGAAAACCGGCTGGTTCTACGACCACCGCATGAACCGTGCACGCCTGGCGCCGTACGCCAAGGGCAAACGCGTCCTGGACTTGTTCAGCTACATCGGTGGTTGGGGCGTGCAAGCGGCGGCATTCGGTGCCAGTGAAGTGTTCTGTGTCGACGCCTCGGCCTTCGCTCTCGACGGTGTCGAGCGCAACGCGGCGCTCAATGGCTTCGCCGAGAAGCTGACCTGCATCGAAGGCGACGTGTTCGAAGCCCTGAAGGAACTCAAGGCCAGTGAAGAGCGTTTCGACGTGATCGTGGCCGACCCGCCGGCCTTCATCAAGCGCAAGAAAGACCTGAAAAACGGTGAAGGCGCCTATCGCCGCCTCAACGAACAGGCCATGCGCCTGCTCAGCAAGGACGGCATCCTGGTCAGCGCTTCGTGCTCGATGCACCTGCCCGAAGACGACCTGCAAAACATCCTGCTGACCAGTGCCCGTCACCTGGACCGCAACATTCAGTTGCTCGAGCGCGGCGGCCAGGGGCCGGACCATCCGGTGCACCCGGCCATTGCCGAAACCCGCTACATCAAGAGCATCACCTGCCGGCTGTTGCCCAACAGCTGAGGCCGGGCGGGGCCAGGGCCGTCGCTCTGTGCCCCGCGCGTCAATACTGACCGACATCCTGATCGCAGCCTAGGCTGCGATTTTTTTTGCGCGTCTGTCGAGCTCGAACATGAAGGTTAACGAATAGCAAAAGCCTGTAGGAGACCCCTCACGCCATTACCAGAACCTTCCTACTCAATCTCCCCGTATCCGCTGGGGATTACGCATTAGGATTGAAACGTGCCACTCAGGCACGCCCTGGGACTCGTCGATGACTGATCCGCAAAATCGCCTGGTTAACCGAAAGCCTGCCACCGTTGGCTTATTGATGACGCTCACATTGCTCGGCGTCTTTCCTATCGATGTTGTGCTGCCGTCTTTTCCTGCCCTTTCCGAGCAATTCGAACGGCCATCGTCGGACATCGCCCTGTCTGTCAGCTTGTACGCGATCGGCATTGCACTGGCGCAACTGGTGATCGGTCCGCTCTCCGACACGATCGGTCGCAAGAAACTGTTATTGGCCGGCATTACCGTTGCAGCCACTGGCGCAACCGGCTGCGTATTCGCTACTGAATTTGGATTCTTCCTGCTGTTTCGCATCATCCAGGCCTTGGGATGCGGTTGTTTCGTGCTGTCCCAGGCATTGATTCAGGATCTTTTTACAAGCGATGAGCAGCCGCGCTTACGCATATTCCTGGTCACCTGCGGGGGGATTTTCATTTCCACCTCACCGTTGGCCGGCACCTGGCTGCAGAGCTGGATGGGTTGGCGTGGCAGTTTCCTGGTGTTCATCGCCCTGGCGGTCGTTGCATTCCTGGGCGCCTGTCTCTTGCTGCGCGCTTCGATAATGGACAGCAACCCCAGGCACCTGAATTTCATGAAGGCCTATCGAAACGTATGCAGCGACTTCAGCTTCTTGGCTTATTGGCTCACGTCAGCTCTGGCGTTTTCCTGCCACTTCTCGTTCATCGTCATCTCGCCGCTGGTTTTCATCGACCAATTGCAACTCTCGCCCCGGGCTTTCTCGCTTGTCCTGCTAGCCTACGGACTGGCCTACATCGGCGGAGGAGCAATCGCTGCCGCGCTGAGCAACCGAATCGACACTCAAACGCAGATCATCACCGGCCTGTGTCTGATTCTGATGGCGGGTGTCCTGATGATGGTGTCCTTGCGTTATCTCGGCTCGACGGTAGCAACCCTATTGCTACCCATGATTATCTGCACCACCGGAACGACGATTGCCCGGGCAGCGGCCCACACCCGGGCAATGAATATATTCCCGGGGCAAGCCGGTACGTCCGCCTCGGCCGGTAGCGTACTGATCTTCATTGTCGGCGGGCTGACCAGTGCCGCGATCAGTGCCTCCCCGCTGGACTTGCAGCTGACGCTGGGCCTGTGCCTGATACTGCTCAGTCTCCTGGGTCTACTGCTCAATACCCTGGCCCGGCATCGCCACAGGGGACTGTTGGCAGGCTGAACGCTGCCAGTCGTCATCCCAAGCGCGACATTGGCGTCCGATCAGCGCTTTGCGTCATTTCATCCTGGCGCCAGCGGTGTAGAATCGCGACATTCATCGCCATTCATCCCCGGCGGGTTTATGAGCTCATGCTGAGGCGCGCAGCGATCCTGCACAGTCATCGGCCACTTCCGGACACTCGGCCAATCCCCGGTGTTCCAGAACGTCAACAGAAGCTCACTTCCCCTTTGATATCTGATTAGCCGCCCGGAGTGCTCCATGCCTGATTACCGCTCGAAAACATCCACCCACGGCCGCAACATGGCCGGCGCCCGTGCCTTGTGGCGCGCCACGGGGATGAAAGATGACGACTTCAAGAAGCCGATCATCGCTATTGCCAACTCCTTCACCCAGTTCGTACCAGGCCACGTGCATCTCAAGGATCTGGGCCAGCTGGTTGCCCGGGAAATCGAACGCGCCGGCGGCGTAGCGAAAGAATTCAACACTATCGCCGTGGACGACGGCATCGCCATGGGCCACGACGGCATGCTCTATTCGCTGCCGAGCCGCGAGATCATCGCCGACTCCGTCGAATACATGGTCAATGCCCACTGCGCCGACGCCATCGTGTGCATTTCCAACTGCGACAAGATCACCCCAGGCATGCTCATGGCCGCCCTGCGCCTGAACATCCCGGTGATCTTCGTTTCCGGCGGTCCGATGGAAGCGGGCAAGACCAAGCTCGCCAGCCACGGTCTCGACCTGGTGGATGCCATGGTCATTGCCGCCGACTCCAGCGCTTCTGACGAGAAAGTCGCCGAGTACGAGCGTAGCGCCTGCCCGACCTGCGGTTCATGCTCCGGCATGTTCACCGCCAACTCGATGAACTGCCTGACCGAAGCCTTGGGCCTGGCCCTGCCAGGCAACGGTTCCACCCTGGCCACCCACAGCGACCGCGAACAGCTGTTCCTGCAGGCCGGCCGGACCATCGTCGAGTTGTGCAAGCGCTACTATGGCGAGAACGACGAGTCGGTGTTGCCGCGCAACATTGCCAACTTCAAGGCGTTCGAAAACGCCATGACCCTGGACATCGCCATGGGCGGTTCCACCAACACCATCCTGCATTTGCTGGCCGCCGCCCAGGAAGCCGAGATCGATTTCGACCTGCGCGACATCGACCGCCTGTCCCGTCACGTGCCGCAACTGTGCAAGGTCGCGCCGAACATCCAGAAGTACCACATGGAAGATGTCCACCGCGCTGGCGGGATCTTCAGCATCCTTGGCTCCCTGGCCCGTGGCGGTTTGCTGCACACCGACCTGCCGACCGTGCACAGCAAGACCATGGCCGAAGGCATCGCCAAGTGGGACATCACCCAGACCACCGACGAAGCCGTGCATCATTTCTTCAAGGCCGGCCCGGCGGGCATTCCGACGCAAACCGCGTTCAGCCAGTCGACCCGCTGGGAAACCCTGGACGACGACCGTGAAAACGGCTGCATCCGCAGTGTCGAGCACGCGTATTCCCAAGAAGGCGGCCTGGCCGTGCTTTACGGCAACATCGCCCTGGACGGCTGCGTGGTGAAAACCGCCGGCGTCGATGAGTCGATCCATGTGTTCGAAGGCAACGCCAAGATCTTCGAAAGCCAGGACAGCGCGGTGCGCGGAATCCTCGCCGACGAAGTGAAGGCCGGCGATATCGTGATCATCCGCTACGAAGGCCCGAAAGGCGGTCCGGGCATGCAGGAAATGCTCTACCCCACCTCCTACCTGAAGTCCAAGGGCCTGGGCAAAGCCTGCGCCTTGCTGACCGATGGTCGTTTCTCCGGAGGTACCTCAGGCCTGTCCATCGGCCACGCTTCGCCGGAAGCCGCAGCTGGCGGTGCCATTGGCCTGGTGCGGGACGGCGACAAGGTGCTGATCGACATTCCAAACCGCTCGATCAACCTGTTGGTCAGCGATGAAGAACTGGCCGGACGTCGCGCCGAACAGGACAAGAAAGGCTGGAAGCCTGTGGAAGTGCGTCCGCGCAAAGTCACAACGGCACTCAAGGCCTACGCCCTGCTCGCCACCAGCGCCGACAAGGGCGCGGTGCGGAACAAGGCGATGCTCGACGGGCTGTAAGCGTTCCTGGCCACAAACAAAAATGCCCCGCCTAGTGCGGGGCATTTTTTTGGCGATGAACGAAAATCCTGAGAACACCGACCATCGAATGTGGGAGCGAGCTTGCTCGCGATGGCGGCGTGTCAGCCAGCAAGGATGCTACTGATCCGACGCCATCGCGAGCAAGCTCGCTCCCACAGGGGGTGGGTGTTACTGGATATCCTCCGGCTTGACGATCACCCAGTTCTTGTCCGCGGTAACCGGCAACCCTTCCTTGGCCTGGGCAGCGGCGTGCTTGGCCATCATCCCGTTAATCTGGGCCATGTATTTGTCCTTGCGGTTAATCCACAGGTGGATGCCGCCCTTGGCCACGTCCACATCGTGGAACAGCATGTAGCCATCGCTGCTTGGCGTGTCGCCGGCCACGAGCACCGGTTTTTTCCATTCATCGATGTAGGTCAGGATCGCCGCGTGCTTACCGGCCATCCAGGTCGCCGGGGTCCACAGGTAAGGCGTGTACTCCAGGCCCAGGTTGGCTTTCTCGTCATATTTACCGGCGGTAATCTGCTTGCGGGCAGTGGTCAGTTCGCCAGTCTTGCGATCCTTGAGCAACGTGGTCACGCCGATCACGTTCTGCGGCTTGAGGTTGTAGCCGTACTTCGGATCGGAAGCGACCATGCGCACCAGCTCTTCCGACGCCGCGGTCATGACATAGACCTCGATGCCATTTTCCATCAGTTTGTTGTACAGCTCGGCCTGGCCGGTGAAGATTTTGGGCGGGTTGACCTCGTAGTTCACCACCTTGTCGCCGTCGTAATACGTGGTTGGCACCGGCTTGCCCGAAGCCATCAACTCATCGACGTAGCCCTTGAGTTCCTTGAGGGTAAAACCGGAGAACACCTGGGCAACCCACGGGTAGCAGACCATGTCGTCCACTTCGCACAGACGGTAGTAATAACTGAACAGGCTTTCCTTGTGATCGGCCGTGTCCTTGAACGGCATCAGCTTCAAGGAAGGGTCCAGGGTTTCACGGGTGATGAGGCCCTTGTTCTCCATGAACGGCAGCAACGATTCTTCAAGATCGTAGCGGTAGCTGGTGTTGTCCATGTCGAACACCGCGTAGTTGCCCTTGTTGGCATTGGCCGCGATCATCGTGTCCAGTGCCTTGGCCTGTTCCGCCGGCCAGTGCTTGAGATCGGTGGCGAATGCCTGCCCCATGAGGCCCAGGCCCAAGGCAACAGCGAGAAGGTGAGGTACGAGCTTCATCGGCATTTCTCCCAGGTTCAAAGAATCCGACGCTAACAAATGCTTGTGACAGTTCTCGCCTGTGCACGACCGCTTACATCGTGATAACGCCAGAGGCGTATCCGTAAACGTCACTGCCTTATTCCATAAACGACAATCTACATGCCATTTTAGTATTAATTTATTAGTTATCAGGCTGTTAGGCACACGGCCCGCAGTCGCAGCTCCAGGCGACTGGCACATGTCTTATCCGAGCTTTTTTGACTTCTCCCACACCTCAAAGCTGTAGGCCGGCTTGTCCCCTTCCGCCGGGTTCGGTTGGTTCGAAACCAACTTCCACTGGCTTGAATCAAATTCCGGAAACCACGCATCCCCCTCCGGGCTCAGCGCCACGCGGGTGAGGTACAGCCGATCGGCCTGCTCCAGGGCCTGGGCGTACAGTTGGGCACCGCCGATCAACATGAGCTCATCGACACCCTGTTCCAATGCCCAGGCCTCGGCTCGTTCCACCGCGGCCTCGAGTGCGGAAAAGACCTCCGCCCCCTCCAGCACCAGATCCGGCTGACGACTGACCACGATGTTCAGGCGCCCCGGCAACGGCCGGCCGAGGGAATCCCAGGTCTTGCGCCCCATGATGATCGGCTTGCCCAAGGTGGTGGCCTTGAAGTATTTGAAATCCCCCGGCAGGTGCCAGGGCATGCTGTTGTCGACGCCGATCACACGGTTTTCACCGAGGGCTGCGATCAGGCTTAGGGGGAGAGTTTTTTTCATGGCGGCGAGGATACCAGAGGCTTGGCGCCTGGCAACGTACCCCGACGGGCGCTACAGCGGTTATGCTCACCCCTCATTCGAGCGACGGGAGCGCCCGTGACAGAACTGCAAAATCTCTGGTTGACCGAAACGGTACGCCTGCGTGAAGAACACGCCGGCCCGCTCGAAGACCAGGAAGCCAATCGCCTGGCCCGCGCGGCCGGAGGCGACTTATCCACCCGCATCCGCCACCGCGCCCGCTGGCTGGCCGAACGTGACGGTCTCACCAACGCCCTGCGCCATTGGCTGCAAGGGGCGCGCCTGGCGCTGATCGTGCTCGCGGTGCTCGCCATCATCAGCGGCGCCGGCCTCGGGTTCGCCGCGCTCGGCGACGGGCAAACACCGGTCAATGTGTTCTGGGCCCTGGGCAGTCTTTTGGGGCTGAACCTGATCCTGCTCATCGGCTGGCTCCTGGGCCTGATATTCGCTGGCGAGCAAGGTGCGGCGCTGGGGCGTCTGTGGCTGTGGCTCAGCGAAAAACTCGCCCGCGATGCCAAGGCCGCCCAACTGGCACCGGCCCTGCTGCTGTTGCTGCAACGGCACAAGCTCAATCGCTGGGCCCTCGGTGCGCTGGTCAATGGTTTGTGGCTGCTGGCGATGCTCAGCGCGCTGGTCATCGTACTGATACTGATGGCGACCCGGCGCTATGGCTTTGTCTGGGAAACCACGATCCTGGGTGGCGAAACCTTCGTCGCCATGACCCAAGCCCTCGGCGCGCTGCCTGCCCTGCTGGGCTTCAGCGTGCCGACCGTGGAGATGATCCGCGCCAGCGGCGACGGCGCCCTGGGCATCGAAAGCGCCCGCCAGGCCTGGGCCGCCTGGCTGGTGGGCGTGGTGCTGGTCTACGGCGTGCTGCCGCGCCTGTGCCTGGCATTGTTATGCCTGTGGCGCTGGCAGCGCGGCCGGGCCTCGTTGCGCCTGGACTTGAACCTGCCGGGCTACGCCCAACTGCGCGAACGCCTGATGCCCAGCAGTGAGCGCCTGGGCGTCAACGACGCCGCGCCCGCGCAGTTGCATCAGATCGAAAGTGCGGTCAGTGCGGTGGAAAGCGACGGCGCGTTGCTGGTGGCGATCGAACTGGACGAGCGGCCCTGGCCGCCGAAGCTGCCAGATACGGTAAAGAACGCCGGCATCCTCGACAGTCGCGAATCCCGCCACCGGCTCCTCGAACAACTGTCACGTTTTCCTCCGGCGCGGCTGGCGATTGCCTGCGACCCGCGTCGCTCGCCGGATCGTGGCAGCCTGGCGTTGATCGCCGAGCTGGCCCGCAGCGCCAGCGCCACCCGCGTCTGGTTGTTGCAGGCCCCGCCGGGCGAAGCGCTGGACGCCGAGCGCCTGGGCGACTGGCACAACGCACTGCAGCAGTTGCAATTGCCCTTCGCCGACTGCGCGCCCTTGAACTGGCTGGAGACCGGTCATGACTGACCCCACGAAGCCGCTGAAACTGGCCGTGGTCGGCCATACCAACGTGGGCAAGACCTCCCTGCTGCGGACCCTGACCCGGGACGTCGGCTTTGGCGAGGTATCCCACCGCCCGAGCACCACCCGCCACGTCGAGGGTGCACGCTTGTCGGTGGACGGCGAAGCGCTGCTGGAGCTGTACGATACGCCGGGCCTGGAAGACGCCATCGCCCTGCTCGATTACCTCGAGCGCCTGGAGCGTCCCGGTGAACGCCTGGACGGCCCGGCACGCCTGGCCCGTTTCCTTGAGGGCAGCGAGGCGCAACAACGCTTCGAGCAGGAAGCCAAGGTGCTGCGGCAACTGCTCGCCAGCGACGCCGGGCTCTATGTGATCGATGCCCGGGAACCGGTATTGGCCAAATATCGCGATGAGCTGGAAGTCCTCGCCAGTTGTGGCAAACCGTTGCTGCCGGTATTGAATTTCGTCAGCAGCGCCCATCATCGCGAGCCCGACTGGCGCGAAGCCCTGGCTCGATTGGGACTGCACGCCCTGGTGCGCTTTGACAGCGTCGCTCCGCCCGAAGACGGTGAACGACGCCTGTATGAAAGCCTCGCGCTGTTGCTGGAAAGCGCCCGCGGGCAACTGGAACGACTGGTCGCCGATCAACAGGCCCAGCGCCTCGCCCGTCAACGAAGCGCGGCGCGATTGATCGCCGAATTGCTGATCGACTGCGCCGCCTGCCGGCGCAGCGTGGCCAGCGATGCCGAGCTGGAGCGCCAGGCCATCAGCGAGCTACGCGGCGCGGTCCGTCAACGCGAACAGCGCTGCGTCGAGGCCCTGCTCAAGCTCTACGCCTTCCGTCCCCAGGACGCGGCCGCCAGCGACCTGCCGCTGTTGGACGGGCGTTGGGGCGATGACCTGTTCAACCCCGAAACCCTCAAGCAACTGGGCGTACGCGTGGGCGGTGGCATCGCGGCGGGCGCGGCGGCCGGCGCCGGGGTGGACTTGCTGGTGGGCGGCCTGACCCTCGGGGCCGCCGCCCTGGCCGGAGCCATTGTCGGCGGCACCCTGCAAACCGCCCGCAGCTACGGCAACCGGCTGATGGGCAAGCTCAAGGGCCAGCGGGAACTGACGGTGGACGACAGCGTTCTGCGCCTGCTGGCCCTGCGCCAACGCCAACTGCTGCGAGCCCTCAACGAGCGTGGCCATGCGGCGATGGACAGCATCCGCATCGCCGCGCCCCAGGACAAGACCTGGCGCGAAGGCAAGCTGCCCGAAGCCTTGAGCAAGGCTAGGGCGTATCCGCAGTGGTCGTCGCTCAATCCCAAGGCACGATTGAGCCAGGCGGAGCGGCAGGAGCAGATTGAGCGGTTGGCCGAGGAAATCTGAAGCGACACAAAACCCTCTGGCAGCACACAAGACCCGTGGCGAGGGAGCTTGCTCCCGCTGGGTTGCGAAGCAACCCTAAAACCTGACACCTCGGTGTATCAGATCAATCACACTTTGGGGCTGCTTCGCAGCCCAGCGGGAGCAAGCTCCCTCGCCACAACAGCAATCAGCGCCCTAGAGATCAGTCGTTGATCAGCGCCTTGAGCGCCAAGACCGCTTCGGCCAACTCCAACTCACTGAACACCCTCACCCCATGGCGCTTGAGCAACGCTGCCGTCACACCTTCGCCACTGACTTTCACGCCACTGAACGTCCCGTCATAGGTCAACAGATTGCCGCACGACGGGCTGTTGGCCTTGAGCACGGCGATCCGGATGCCGTGCTCGCGCACCAGCGCCAGCGCCTGATGCGCACCTGACAAAAACTGCGCACTGACATCTTCGCCGTCGGTCGTGATCACTGCTGCGCCGCCATCGAGCACTTGCCCACCCTGCCCGCCGGGAATCTCCGCCGCCGCCCGGGGCGTGGGCAGGCCACCGGCGACTTCCGGGCACAGCGCCACGATCCGGCCTTCGTCGAGCCATTGCTGAAGCTGATCGAACGGCCCGCTGGCGCCGCCGTCGTAGCGCACGCGGTGCCCGAGCAGGCAGCGACTGACCAGGATTTTTTCCATCCTCAGAACAACTCGTTGCCGCGGCGCCGGAACCACCCCGTCAAGGACAGTCGATCCCGCGTGGCAGGCAAGACTTCATGGGGGATATCCCCCGACAGGAATACCACCAGGCAACCGCCGGTGGGCACCACGTCATGTTCCGCGCCGTCGTCCAGGTACATGCGCAGTTGGCCGCCATGTTCCGGCAACCAGCCGTCGTTGAGGTAGAGCACCGCCGACACCATCCGTCGATCGTTATCGCGGAAGCGGTCGACGTGCTTGAGGTAGAACGCACCGGGCGGGTACAGGGCGAAATGGCTTTCGAAATCCTCCAGGCCCAGAAACAGCCGGCGATTCATCGTCTCACGCAGGCTGTCCATCAACCCCAGGTAACGATCGCAGGCTGGCGCCTGGCCGGGCTCGATCCACTGGATGCGATCACCACGAATACCTTCACGAATCTCCGAGAACGGCCCGCGCCCAACCGCCGCCGGGGCCAGTTCGCCTTCGGCGGCACGCTGGCGGCACTCGTCCGCCAGGGCGCGGGTCAGCGCATCCGGCAGGAAGATGTTCTGCTGCGACCAGCCGCGCTCGGCCAGGTCGTCGACGATACGTAACAGCAGCGGGTGATCAGAAGGTATTTGCATGGCGCGCATAGTATTCCTGTGCCTGCAAAACCGACAGCGATGCCCGACAGGTTTTTAACGCCAGATAACACCGCCGTAGGAACTTGATACGAATTCTCGACAAGTCCCCACACCCCACGGAGAATAGTCGGCTGCTGACAGGAGTCCCTATGCGCCGTTTGCTTTTCTCACTGTTGATGTTCTGCGTATTACCTGCCTGGGCAGACAGCTACGACCAGTTGTATAAGGTCGCCGGCTGGCCGGAACAGCGGGCGCATTTCAATGACGCCTTGAGCGCCGCGCAACAGCGCTACCAGAACAGCCTGCCGCCGGCGGTGTTCCAGGCGCTGGTGAACAACAGCAATCAACGTTTCGCCCCCCAGGCCATGGACCAGCGGGCCGAGGCGCAGATGCGCAAGAATCTGCGTGACCCTCAGCCGTCCCTGGCTTTTTTCCAATCGCCGTTGGGCCGCAAAGTCGTGGCCGCCGAGCTGCTGGCGACCCGTCGCGATCAATTGGCGAAAAACGCCAAGGGCCTGCCGAAGATGCAAGCCAGTGACAACCGACTGTTGACCATCGGCCACCTGGCCCAAGCCCTGCCCGCCCGCGAGGCCGGCGCCGAGGTCAGCCTGGCGATCGCCGGCGTGGCGGCCGACAGCTTGAGCTCGATGATCCCCGGCCTGCTGGGCGGCGGACAGGCCCAGGGCATGCTGAACGGCCAGCGCCAGCGGCTGATGGAGCAGATCGGCGCGGACCTGAACAACACGTTGCTGTACGTCTACCGCGACCTGTCGGATACCGAGCTGGAAGAATTCGCCACCTTCGCCGAATCGGCCGAGGGCCAGGCTTACTACCAGGCGGCTTTGGCGGCGATTCGGGCGGGGTTGGCGGTGGGGCAGACGCTCGGGCAGTAGCTTTGTGGTGCCTTGACTGGCGCTATCGCGAGCAGGCTCGCTCCCACAGGGGTTGAGTGAACTCAGGTTTCGCGAGCGTCAAAGGTCCAATGTGGGAGCGAGCTTGCTCGCGATAGCGATCACAAAGTCACCGCCGAACCCGGCTCATCCGCTTGGTCAGAAACCCAAACATCTCCTGCCGCATCGCCAAGGCCTCATTGGCCAGATGATGCCGGCCCTCGGGCAGCATCAACACCTGCGGCCGGTCGAACTTGCTGCGCAGCACTTGCAGGTTGTGCACCCAATCCACCGTCATGTCCGCCTGCCCTTGCACGATCAACGGCTGGCGCGGGCTGCTCGGAGCAGCTTCGATGCGCTTGATCCATTGCCCCAACGCTCCCACCCACGCGGTGGGCAGGCGTAGCGGTTGCAGCGGGTCGGCTTGCAGGAACGGCAGGAACTGCGGGTCGGTGGAGTTCTCGCTGAAACGCCGGGCGATGCCGGTCACGAAAGGTTTGAGCAGGTAGTAACTCAGGCGCGACCAACCCCAGGCCCGCGGCCGTACCAGCGGCGACAACAGGATCACCTGGCCCTGGGCCGGGCTATTGGCGCCATGATTGAGCACGTGGTCCACCACGATAGCCCCGCCGGTGCTTTGTCCGCACAAATGCCAGGGTTGCGGCAGGTCCAGTGTCCCGGCCTCGGCCAACAGGCCCTGCAACGTGGCCTGATACTCAGCGAAATCACCAATGCTGGCGCGCTCGCCACTGGACAGGCCGTGGCCCGGCAGGTCGCAGGCAATCACCGCGAATTTCTGCGCCAAGGCCCACTCGATCAAGTGTCGATACAGTCCCATGTGATCGTAATACCCGTGGAACACGAACAACGTCGCCACGGCTTTTTCCGGCCACCAGACCTGGGCAACCACCTCATACCCGTCGATTTCGAAACGCCCCAGTCCCTTGCGCAATGGGTATTGGGGGAAATCCAATTCATAGAAGCGCTGATAGGCCTGTGCTTGCTCCGAGAGGGGCTGCCACTGGGCCAGGGATTGCAGGCTGGCACGCAGGTGATCGGGGTCGAAAGTGGCAGGCATCAAGATTCCCAGGCAAGGCGCATCGCGCGAAACAGACTTTATAGGCTTGCGATATTCATCTGTCGCGGCAGGCATGGCAAGCTACCCGGCCTCAGAGGATCGACTTCATGCGCCCGTCCCACCGCACGACCTTGCTTGCCAGCCTGCTTGCCCTCGCGTGCGCCGCCGTGTTGTGGTTCGCCTACGACTGGTTCCAGGGGCGTTTCCTGCGTACGTTCAGCCAACACACGGCGGTGTTTTCCGGTGACCCACTGAGCCTGCCTGCCGACCTGGCCGGCCCTGGCGCGATCCGCCTGGTGCATTTCTGGGACCCTGCGTGCCCGTGCAACGTCGGCAATCAGCAACACCTGGCCGAACTGGTCGATAAATATGGACCGCAAGGCGTCGAGTTTTATGCGGTACAAAAGACCGGCAGCCAAGGTCGGTTACCGACCACGCTGAGCCACCTCAAAGCCCTCCCGGCGCTTCCCGGTTCAAGCCAGATTCCCGCCAGCCCGGCCGTGGCGATCTGGGACCGCAGCGGCAAGCTCGCGTACTTCGGCCCCTACAGCGAAGGCCTGACCTGCAATTCGAGCAACAGCTTCATCGAGCCGATTCTCGAGGCGTTGAGCGTCGGCCGAGCAGTCAACGCAACCCACACGTTGGCGGTAGGTTGCTATTGTCCGTGGGGCGAGGACACATCTGCCAAAGAATAAGGAATCCCTCCGGGGGGCGATGCGCAGAAAGGCAACGGCATGCTAAACAGGGAATCAACAGCGAGACCATGGGACCGCTGTCATCAGAATAAGGAATCACCATGAAACGCACCCTCATCGCCTTCCTGTCATTGGTCGTCACCGCCATCATCGTCGCCGGCGGCTACCTCTACAGCAAGCAGCCCACCCGCCAGGGCACGGTTCAGCTGCAAGGGCTGCACGGCTCGGTGACGGTGCGCTACGACGAACGCGGTGTGCCGCATATCCGTGCCGAGAACGAAACCGACCTGTACCGCGCCCTCGGTTATGTCCACGCCCAGGATCGGCTGTTCCAGATGGAGATCATGCGTCGTCTCGCCCGTGGCGAACTGGCCGAGGTGCTGGGGCCGAAGCTGCTCGACACCGACAAGCTGATGCGCAGCCTGCGCATCCGCGAGCGCGCCGCGACCTATGTGACGGAGCAAGACCCACAATCCCCGGCCTGGATTGCGATGCAGGCCTATCTGGACGGTATCAACGCCTATCAGGACAGCCACACCCGGCCGGTGGAGTTCGACGTGCTGGGCATCCCCAAGCGCCCGTTCACCGCCGAAGACACCGTCAGCATTACCGGCTACATGGCCTACAGCTTCGCCGCAGCGTTTCGCACTGAGCCGCTGTTGACCTACGTGCGCGATCAACTAGGCGCTGACTACCTGAACATCTTCGACCTCGACTGGCAGCCCCAGGGCGTGCTGGCCGAAGATCGCAAGCGCGGCCTGCCCCTGGCCGCCGCCGACTGGAAAGACCTCAACGCCCTCGCCCGCCTGAGCGAGCAGGCACTGGCGGAAAACGGTATGCCACAGTTCGAGGGCAGCAACGCCTGGGCGGTCGCCGGCAACCGTACCCACAGCGGTAAACCGTTGCTGGCGGGCGACCCGCACATCCGCTTTTCCGCGCCGTCGGTGTGGTACGAGGCGCACCTGTCCGCGCCGGGCTTCGAGCTCTACGGGCATTACCAGGCGCTGCTGCCCTTCGCAACGCTGGGCATGAACAAGGATTTCGGCTGGAGCATCACCATGTTCCAGAACGATGACTTGGACCTGGTCGCCGAGAAGGTCAACCCGGACAATCCTGAACAGGTCTGGTATCGCGGCCAATGGGTGGACATGACCCGCAGCGAACAGCAGATCGCGGTCAAGGGCCAGGCACCGGTGACGCTGGTGCTGCGCCAGTCGCCCCACGGGCCGATCGTCAACGATGCCCTCGGTGCGAACGCCGGTAAGACACCGATCGCCATGTGGTGGGGTTTCCTGGAAAGCCGCAACCCGATCCTCGACGCCTTCTACCAGCTCAACCGCGCCGATACCCTGGCCAAGGCCCGTGGCGCTTCGGCCAAGATCCACGCACCGGGGCTGAACGTCGTGTGGGCCAATGCCAAGGGCGATATCGGCTGGTGGGCCGCCGCGCAATTGCCCAAGCGACCGGCCGGCGTGAAGCCCGGGTTCATCCTCGATGGCAGCAGCCCGGAAGCGGAAAAGGAAGGCTTCTACCCGTTCAGCGACAATCCTCAGGAAGAAAACCCGGCGCGGGGCTACATCGTCTCGGCCAACTTCCAGCCGGTGCCGGCCAGCGGCATCGAGATCCCGGGCTACTACAATCCCGCCGACCGCGGCCAGCAACTCAACCGCCAGCTCAGCGACAAGCAGGCGAAGTGGGACATCCAAACCACCCAGAAGCTGCAACTGGACACGACCACCGCCTACGGTCCGCGCCTGCTTGCATCCTTGTTGCCGGTGCTGCGTGAGGTAGTCAGCGACCCGCAGGAACGCAAATGGGTGGAACAACTGGCCCAATGGCCGGGCGATTACCCACTGGACTCCAGCAGCGCCACGCTGTTCAACCAGTTCCTGTTCAACCTGGCCGATGCCGCGCTGCACGATGAACTGGGCGATGGGTTCTTCGAGACCGCGCTGTCGACCCGGGTGATCGACGCGGCCCTGCCACGCCTGGCGGCCTCGAAGGATTCACCGTGGTGGGATGACCGCACGACGCTGGGCGTGGAAACCCGTGCCGACACGGTGAACATCGCCTGGAAGAAAAGCCTCGCGCACCTGCGGGCGACCTTGGGTGACGATGCCACGCAATGGCAGTGGGGCAAGGCTCACACCCTGACCCATGGTCATCCGCTGGGTCTGCAAAAACCGCTGGACCGGGTCTTCAACGTCGGCCCGTTTGCGGCCCCCGGTACCCATGAAGTGCCCAACAACCTCTCGGCCAAAATCGGTCCGGCGCCTTGGCCGGTGACCTATGGTCCTTCCACCCGACGCATCATCGACTTCGCCGACCCGGCCCACAGTGTCACCATCAACCCGGTCGGCCAGAGCGGCGTGCCGTTCGACAAGCATTACGAGGATCAGGCCGAGGCGTACATCGAAGGGGTCTATCACCAGGCGCACCTGGCCGAGGAAGAAGTACTGGCCAATACCCGCGCGACCTTGAAACTGTTACCGGCGAGGAGCTCGCCCTGATTCTGGCGGGCGTGATTTTTCATCACCAACAGGCTCAATCTTCATTGATGGTCAAGACTGCAAGGGTTCAACACCCCGCCCCCCCTCACAGGAGTCAATGCAATGTTCAATAACTGGTCCGAACTGCTGCCCACCATCAAAAGTGCCTTTGGCGCCCTGGGCAAGAGCAACCCGAAGATGGTCAAGGCCTACATGGCCCTGGATGAAGCCGCCGCTGAAAACAACGTGCTCGATGCCAAGACCCGTGAGCTGATTTCCATCGCTGTAGCCATCACCACCCGTTGCGACGGCTGCATCGGCGTGCACACCGACGCGGCCATCAAGGCCGGCGCCACCCGTGAAGAAATCGCCGCCACCCTGGCCACGGCGGTGTCGCTGAATGCCGGCGCGGCGTACATCTACTCCCTGCGCGCGCTGGAGGCCCATGACGCGCTGAAGAAGTGAGCGGTTGCCCCCTACACCAGCGCACCGAAGTTCAGCCTGAATTGCTGCGGCGTCACGTCCAGCCTGCGATTGAAGACGCTGCGCATGTGCTGGGCATCGCGAAATCCGCATTGGTACGCCACGGTCTTGAGCGGTGCGCGGGTGCTTTCCAGCATCACCCGCGCCGCGTCTACCCGGGCTTGCTCGACAAACTCTGCCGGCGTGACCTTCGCTTCCCGCGTGAACACCCGGGAGAAATTACGCGGGCTCATGTTCGCCGCTTTGGCTAGCTTGGCGATGGTCAGGTCACCGTTCAAGTGCGCCAGTACATGCGCCTGGACCTGGGCCACGGTGGACGTCGGCTCAGCGTGAGGCGTAAGAAAAGGGCTGAACTGTGACTGCCCGCCCGAGCGCTGGGTAAACACCACCAGCCGCTTGGCGACACTCAGCGCCACGTCTGGCCCGTGGTCCTGGGCCAGCAGGAACAACGACAGGTCGATCCCTGCGCTCACCCCAGCGGAAGTGTAGAGTTCACGATCCTGCACGTACAAACGATCCGCTTCAACCCGGGTCGAAGGACACAGCTGCGCCAGCGCCGCGGCGTCGCCCCAATGGGTGGTGACGGTCCGCCCCTCCAGCAATCCGGCCCGAGCCAGCATGAAAGCGCCATTGCAGATTGAGCCAAAGCGCCGCGCTCGCCCACAGGCCTCCCGCAGCCAGGCATCGAATACCGTGCCAAATTGCATCAACGGTAACTGCGGCCCGCCCGCCACCAATAGCAGGTCGTACGCCTGCGAAGCCTCGCTGAAGTGCCGATGGGCATTGAGGGACAAGCCATTGGAACAAGACATCGCGCCCTGTTCGACGCCGATCACTTCAAGCCGATAGTGGTCCTCGGCGGCCAGGAACCGATTGGCTTCGCTGAACACATCCATGGGCCCGGAAACGTCCAGCGACTGGACCCCTGGGAATACCACGACGGCGACGATTTTCTGCATGGTTCACGCGTGCCTTCGAGTTCAACGACTCCGCCACCCTAGCCAATCCGTGCCTCGCAAGCCACCCTGGCACGAAACCCAGGCTTATTGGCAAGGATCGCAGCCATGGGAAGATTGTTGCGCGACCTCCCGGCGAACAGACTGAAACCTCGGCGCCGCACTGGCCCATCGTCAAGAGGAGAACAGCATGAACAGCATTGCCGGCATCAAAATCCCCAACAGCGCCCTTGCCCGCGCCACCACCGACTACATCCGCGATATCGAATCCGACCTGCTGTACCATCACTCTCGCCGGGTATTTCTGTTCGGCGCCTTGAGTGGCCAGCGTCGGCAGTTGGCCTATGACCCGGAGTTGCTGTATGTCGGCGCGATGTTCCACGACCTCGGCCTGGTGGAGGGTTACCGCAGCGACGGCGAACGTTTCGAAGTGGACGGCGCAAACGCCGCCGCGGCATTTCTCAAACCCTACGGGTTGAGCGATGACGATATCGAACAGGTGTGGCTGTCCATCGCCCTGCACACCACTCCAGGCGTGCCCAAACACCTGCGCCCCACCGTCGCCCTGGTGACCGCCGGGGTGGAGATGGACGTACTGGGCATGGATTACGCCGCGTTCCCGGCCGCGCAGCGAGACGCCGTGGTGCATGCTCATCCGCGTGGGGAAGGGTTCAAGGAATGCATCATCTGCGCTTTCGCCGACGGCTTGCGGCATCGCCCGCAGACGACCTTCGGCAATGTGAAGACGGATGTGCTGTTGGATCAGGCGCCGGGCTTCAAGCCGATGAACTTTGTCGAAATCATTCGTACGTCCCCCTGGAACTCATAACCCTCCGTCCAACAGCTTCAGTGACTGTCCCGCTGCTATCGCGAGCAAGCTCGCTCCCACAATTGAACCGGCGGCAGTTGGCGAATTTTGGAGCAACAACAAAACCTGTGGGAGCGAGCTTGCTCGCGAAGGCGGACTGACATTCAACATTTTCGTCGACTGTCTCACCGCTATCGCGAGCAAGCTCGCTCCCACATTTGCCGCCAGTGTCGGGTTAGACCGGTGCGGTCTCGGCCCGGCGTATATCCGGCTGTTTCCAGGAGTCGGCAGCGCTTTCCTCGATGGCTTGCTGGATCGCCCGCTTGCGGTTTTCTTCGGCGCGGCGGCTGAAGTACCAGACCAGGAAGGTCACCAGCGACACCGCCAGCAGGATCAAGCTCGCCACAGCGTTGATTTCCGGTTTCACACCCAGGCGCACCGCCGAGAACACTTCCATCGGCAATGTCGTCGAGCCCGGCCCGGAGACGAAGCTCGCCAGCACCAGGTCGTCAAGGGACAACGCGAACGACATCATGCCCCCCGCCGCCAGCGATGGCGCGATCATCGGGATGGTGATCAGGAGGAACACCTTCCACGGCCGCGCACCGAGGTCCATGGCCGCCTCTTCGATGGACAGGTCCAGCTCACGCAAGCGCGCCGAGACCACCACCGCCACATAAGCCGCGCAAAACGTAGTGTGGGCGATCCAGATGGTGACGATGCCTCGTTCCTGGGGCCAGCCGATCATCTGCGCCATGGCCACGAACAGCAGCAACAGCGACAGACCGGTGATCACTTCCGGCATCACCAGCGGCGCGGTGACCAGGCCGCCGAACAGCGTGCGGCCCTTGAAGTGGGTGATGCGGGTCAGCACGAAGGCCGCCAGCGTACCCAGGGCCACTGCGGCAATCGCGGTGTAGCAGGCGATCTCCAGCGAACGCATGACCGAGCCCATCAGTTGGCTGTTGTCCAACAGGCCGACGTACCACTTGATCGACCAGCCGCCCCACACCGTCACCAGTTTCGAGGCGTTGAACGAGTAGATCACCAGGATCAGCATCGGCGCGTAGATGAACAGCAAACCCAGCACCAGCATCAGGCTTGAAAAACTGAAGCGCTTCATTCCTTGCCCTCCATTTCTTTGGCCTGACTGCGGTTGAACAGGATGATGGGCACGATCAGGATCGCCAGCATCACCACCGCCAGGGCGGATGCCACCGGCCAGTCACGGTTGTTGAAGAATTCCTGCCACAGCACTTTGCCGATCATCAGGGTTTCCGGGCCACCCAGCAGTTCAGGGATCACAAACTCGCCCACCACGGGGATGAACACCAGCATGCAGCCAGCGACGATGCCGTTCTTGGAGAGCGGCACGGTGATTTTCCAGAAACTGTTGAACGTACTCGAACCCAGGTCGGATGCGGCTTCCAGCAGGCTGGCGTCATGCTTCACCAGGTTGGCGTACAGCGGCAGGATCATGAACGGCAGATAGGAGTAGACGACCCCGATATACACCGCCAGGTTGGTGTTGAGTATCTGCAGCGGTTCACTGATCCAGCCCATGCTCAGCAAAAAGCCGTTGAGCAGGCCGTTGTTGCTGAGAATACCCATCCACGCGTAGACGCGGATCAGGATCGCGGTCCAGGTCGGCATCATGATCAACAGCACCAGCACCGTCTGCATCTCTTTGCGGGCGTTGGCAATGCCGTAGGCCATCGGGTAGCCGATCAGCAGGCACAAGACCGTGCTGATCAGGGCCATTTTCAGCGAGCCGAGGTAAGCGGCGATGTACAACTCGTCCTCGCTCAGCATCGCGTAGTTGGCGAGGTTGAGCAGCACCTGCAGCTTCTGGTCGACGTAGCTGTAGATCTCGGTGTACGGCGGGATGGCCACGTCGGCTTCGGCAAAGCTGATCTTCAGGACGATGAAGAACGGCAGCATGAAGAACAGGAACAGCCAGATGAAGGGCACCCCAATGACCAATTGACGGCCACCGGGCGTTATTCGGTCGAGTCGGCGTTTGAATTTGCGCATGTTCATGAGCGAAGTACCACGCCGCTGTCGTCTTCCCACCAGACGAATACCTGGTCGCCCCAGGTCGGTCGCTGGCCACGGCGTTCAGCGTTGGCGACGAAGGATTGCACCAGCTTGCCGCTTGGCAACTCGACGTAGAACACCGAGTGGCCGCCCAGGTAGGCGATGTCATGGACCTTGCCGCTGGACCAGTTGTGGTCGCAGGTCGGCTGCTCGGCGGTGACCAGCAGTTTTTCCGGGCGAATGGCGTAGGTCACGGACTTGTCCTGCACCGAGGTGCTGATGCCGTGGCCTACATAGATGTTGCGGTCCAGGTCCTTGCAGGTCAGCACGGCGTGGCCCTCGGCGTCTTCCACCACCTCGGTCTCGAAGATGTTGACGTTGCCGATGAACTCGCAGACCAGCCGGCTGGTCGGGGTTTCGTAGATGTCGATCGGGCTGCCGATCTGGGCGATCCAGCCCAGGTGCATGATCGCGATGCGCTCGGCCATGGTCATGGCCTCTTCCTGATCGTGGGTCACCATCACGCAGGTCACCCCGACTCGCTCGATGATCTCGACCAGCTCAAGCTGCATTTGCGAGCGCAGCTTCTTGTCCAGGGCACCCATCGGTTCGTCGAGCAGCAACAGCTTTGGCCGCTTGGCCAGGGAACGGGCCAGGGCCACGCGCTGGCGCTGACCGCCAGAGAGCTGGTGCGGCTTGCGCTTGGCGTACTGGCTCATCTGTACCAGCTTGAGCATTTCGGCCACACGGGCGTCGACCTCGGCCTTCGGGATCTTGTCCTGTTGCAGGCCGAAGGCGATGTTCTGCGCCACGGTCATGTGGGGGAACAAGGCGTAGGACTGGAACATCATGTTGATCGGCCGGTCGTACGGCGGCATGTCGGTGATGTCCACACCGTCGAGGAAAATACGCCCTTCCGTGGGCCGCTCGAAACCGGCCAGCATGCGCAGCAAGGTGGATTTGCCCGATCCCGAACCGCCGAGCAAGGCGAAGATCTCGCCTTTCTTGATTTCCAGGGACACATCGTCCACGGCAATCGTCTCGTCGAATTTTTTCGTGACCCGGTCGATTTTGACCAACACCTGTTTGGGTGTCTGGTCGCCCTCGAGGGCTTTCTTATAGGCGCCGGAGGCAACTGCCATTTACGAAACTCCCACAGAATTTACAGTTCGCCCACACGGGCGAACCTGGAATAGTTAAAGCGCTTAACGCTATTTACCCGACTTGACCTTGGTCCAGCTGCGGGTCATGAGTCGTTGAATCTTGGGCGGCAACTCGGAGTTGACGTAGAGCTTGTCGACGACCGCTTGCGGTGGATAAACCGCTTCGTCGGTGCGTACTTTCTGGTCCATCAGTTCGCCAGCCTTGGGGTTCGGGTTGGCATAACCGACGACGTCGCTGACCTGGGCGATCACCTCAGGCTTGAGCAAATAGTTGATGAATGCGTGAGCTTGCTTGACGTTGGTGGCGTCGCGCGGGATCGCCAGCATGTCGAACCAGAGGTTGCCGCCTTCCTTGGGGATCACATAAGCGATGTCGACGCCTTTGCCGGCCTCACTGGCACGTGCACGGGCCTGGAAGATGTCGCCGGAGAAACCGGCGGCCACGCAGATCTCGCCGTTGGCCAGATCCGAGATGTATTTGGAGGAGTTGAAATAGGTCACGTAAGGCCGGATCTTGAGGAGCTGAGCCTCGGCCTTTTTATAGTCTTCAGGGTTTTCGCTGTTGGGGTCCAGCCCCAGGTAATTGAGCATCGCCGGGATCATCTCGTCGCCTGAGTCGAGGAACGAAACACCACAGCTGGAGAGTTTCTTGATGTTTTCCGGCTCGAACAGCATGGCCCACGAATCGATTTTCTCGACGCCCAGGACCGCCTTGACCTTCTCGACGTTGTAGCCGATGCCGTTGGTGCCCCACAGGTAAGGCACGGCGTACTGGTTGCCTGGATCGTTCTTTTCCAGGCGTTTGAGCAGCGAAGGATCGAGGTTGGCGTAATTGCCCAGCTGCGACTTGTCGAGCTTCTGGAATGCCCCGGCCTTGATCTGCTTGCCCAGGAAGTGGTTGGACGGCACGACCACGTCGTAACCGGTACGCCCGGCCAGCAGCTTGCCTTCCAGGGTTTCGTTGGAATCGAACACGTCATACACCGGCTTGATGCCACTGGCTTTTTCGAAGTCCGCCAGGGTGGTCTCGCCGATGTAGTCCGACCAGTTATAAATATGCACGGTGGAAGCAGCCTGGACGCTGACGGCGAGCGTCAGGCCGGCGCCGACCAGCAAGGCGTTGCGTAACAAAGAAAAGACTGGCACGTGGAGGTCCTCTTAAATAGTTGGGCCCAAGTTGCCCCCGTTACCTGGCCGCGATGGGCCCAGCAACAAAACCGGCGCGCAACTTACCCTCGATAAACCGATCCAGCAAAACTTTTAGTTATTTAATTGCTCCTGTTGCCCCCGCCACGATGACAGCGACAACAGGAAGGTACTTCAGGCCGGCTTACTTACCGGATTTGATCTTGGTCCAGCTGCGGGTCATGATTCGCTGGGTCGCCGCTGGCAGGTCGGCAATCGCGTAGAGCTTGGCTTGCACGTCCGCTGGCGGGTAGATGCCCGGGTCGCTGGTGATTTCCTTGCTGACCAGCGGCGTAGACGCCGCGTTACCGTTCGGGAAGCTCACGGTGTCGGTGATTTCAGCCATGATTTCCGGCTTTTGCAGGAAGGTCATGAACTTGTAGGCACCTTCGACGTTTTCGGCATCTTTAGGGATGGCGACCATGTCGAAGAAGCTGCCAGCACCTTCCTTCGGAATGTTGTAGCTGACGTTGACCTTGCCACCGGCTTCGGCAGCACGGGACTTGGCCTGGTAGATGTCGCCCGAATAGCCGACCGCTACGCAGATGTTGCCGTTGGCCAGGTCAGAGATGTACTTGGACGAATGGAAGTAACCAACCGAAGGACGGATCTTGAGGAACAGCGCCTCGGCTTCAGCCAGCTGCTTCTTGTCTTGGCTGTCGGTCGGATAACCTAGGTAGTGCAGCGCCACCGGGATCATCTCGGTCGGCGAGTCGAGGAAGCTGATGCCGCAGGATTTCAGCTTGGCGGCGTTCTCAGGCTTGAACAGCAAGTCCCACGAGTTGGTTGGCGCGTCGGCCCCCAGGGCAGCCTTGACCTTTTCGGCGTTGAAGCCGATGCCGATCGAACCCCACATGTACGGGAAGGCGTGTTCGTTGCCCGGGTCGCTCACCGAAACAGCCTTGAGCAGGTCGGTGTTGAGGTTTTTCCAGTTAGGCAACTTGGACTTGTCGAGTTTCTGGTAGACCCCGGCCTTGATCTGCTTGGCCAGGAAGTTGTTCGACGGCACCACGATGTCATAGCCGGACTTGCCGGCCAGCAACTTGGCTTCCAGGGTTTCGTTGCTGTCGAACACGTCGTAGACGACTTTGATCCCCGACTCTTTCTCAAACTTGGCGACGGTGTCCGGCGCGATGTAGTCGGACCAGTTGTAGACGTGCAGCACTTTATCGTCCGCCTGAGCGGCACCCGCCATCACGCCCATCAGGGACATGGCCAGGAGAGTCTTGCCAGCTATCTTCATACCTAATGCCTTCATGGATTGATGCTCCGGTTATTCTTTTTAGCCACGTTCAGCAGCCGGCTCGCAGGCAACTTGAACAGTCGGTAGTCTGGCAAGTTACAGGGCAGGCTTTCAACAAAAGCCCAGCCTTTTGTTCACACTGGGCGAGACCCTTGCAGGCACCTCGCTCAGAGCCTAGCACTTAGCCCTGCAACGCACTGAGAGTCAGGTCCAGGCACAGTCGCGCCTTGGTCACCAGTTCATCGATCTCGGCCTTGCTGATCACCAGCGGCGGCGCAATGATCATGGTGTCGCCCACCGCGCGCATGATCAGCCCGTTATCGAAGCAGAACTGCCGGCAGATCATGCCCACGCCCTTGCCTTCGTAGCGCTTGCGCGTGGCCTTGTCCTGAACCAGTTCGATTGCCCCCAGCAAACCGACACCGCGCACTTCACCCACCAGCGGATGATCGTTCAGTTCCCGCAGACGCTTCTGCAAATAGGGTGCCGTTTCGCCGTGGACGCGCTCGATGATCTTCTCGTCGCGCAGGATGCGGATGTTTTCCAGGGCGACCGCAGCGGCCACTGGGTGCCCGGAGTAGGTAAACCCGTGGTTGAAGTCGCCACCTTCGTTGAGCACCGCGACCACGTCATCGCGCACAATCAGGCCACCCATGGGGATGTAGCCGGAGGTCAGGCCCTTGGCGATGGTCATCATGTGCGGTTTCAACCCGTAATGGTCGGTACCGAACCACTCACCGGTGCGGCCAAAGCCACAGATCACTTCGTCGGCCACGAACAGGATGTCGTACTTGGCGAGGATTTCCTTCATCCGCGGCCAGTAGCTGTCCGGCGGCACGATCACCCCGCCCGCGCCCTGGATCGGCTCGGCGATAAAGGCACCGACGTTGTCCACGCCGATCTCCAGGATTTTCTCTTCCAACTGATTGGCCGCCCATACGCCGAACTCTTCAGGGCTCATGTCGCCGCCTTCACCGAACCAGTACGGCTGGGCGATGTGGACAATACCCGGGATTGGCAGGTCGCCTTGTTCGTGCATGTAGGTCATGCCACCCAGGCTCGCGCCGGCCACGGTCGAACCGTGATAACCGTTCTTGCGGCTGATGATGACTTTCTTGTTCGGCTGGCCCTTGATCGCCCAATAGTGGCGGACCATACGCAGCATGGTGTCGTTGCCCTCAGAGCCGGAACCGGTGAAGAACACATGGTTCATGCCTTCAGGGGCAATGTCGGCGATGGCTTTGGACAGTTCCAGCACAGGCGGGTGGGCGGTCTGGAAGAACAGGTTGTAATAAGGCAGCTCACGCATCTGTTGGCTGGCCGCATCGGCCAGCTCGTCGCGACCGTAGCCGATCGCCACGCACCAGAGGCCGGCCATGCCGTCGAGGATCTTGTTGCCTTCGCTGTCCCAGAGATAGACACCCTTGGCGTGGGTGATGATGCGCGGGCCTTTCTCTTTGAGCTGTTTGAAGTCGCTGAACGGCGCCAGGTGGTGATCGTTGCTCAGGGCCTGCCATTCACGGGTTTGCGGATTGTTGCGGGTCATGCGAATTCTCCTTTATATCGGTGAGGGCAACGCTGCGCGAGGCAGCGTCGCCCGGCGCATCAGACGGCAAAGAGCAGGAATTCCCGCTCCCACGAACTGATGACGCGCTTGAAGTTTTCATGCTCGGCCCGCTTGACCGCGACGTAGCCTGTGATGAATTTCTTGCCCAGGTATTTCTCGATGGTGGCGCTGTTTTCCATGCGCTCCAGAGCATCTTCGATGGTCAACGGCAGGCGCAGGTTGCGGCGCTCGTACCCTCGACCCACGACGGGGGCGCTCGGGTTGAGGCCTTCGACCATGCCGATATAGCCGCACAACAGGCTGGCGGCAATCGCCAGGTACGGGTTGGCGTCGGCGCCCGGCAGGCGGTTTTCCACCCGGCGGTTCTGCGGCCCGGCATCGGGTACCCGCAGGCCCACGGTGCGGTTCTCTTCGCCCCACTCCACGTTCACCGGCGCCGAGGTATCAGGCAGGAAGCGGCGGAACGAGTTGACATTGGGGGCGAACAGCGGCAACAGCTCGGGGATGAATTTCTGCAAACCGCCGATGTGGTTCAAGAACAGCTCGCTCATGGACCCATCTTCATTAGAGAAGACGTTCTTGCCGGTGTCCTTGTCGATGATGCTCTGGTGCAAGTGCATGGCGCTGCCCGGCTCGCCGGTCATGGGCTTGGCCATGAAGGTGGCCGCCACGTTGTGCTTGAGGGCCGCTTCGCGCATGGTGCGCTTGAACACCAGGATCTGGTCCGCCAGGGACAGGGCATCGCCATGACGGAAGTTGATTTCCATCTGCGCCGTGCCGTCCTCGTGGATCAAGGTATCGAGGTCCAGCTCCTGCAATTCGCACCAGTCATAGACATCCTCGAACAGCGGGTCGAATTCGTTGGCCGCTTCAATGGAGAACGACTGGCGACCGGTTTCCGGGCGACCGGAGCGGCCAATGGGCGGCTGCAGTGGGAAATCGGGGTCGTCGCTGCGCTTGGTCAGGTAGAACTCCATTTCCGGCGCCACGATCGGCTGCCACCCCTTGTCGGCGTAGAGCTTGAGCACCTTCTTGAGCACGTTGCGCGGCGACAGCTCGATGGGGTTGCCCTGCTTGTCGTAGGAGTCGTGGATAACCTGGGCGGTGGGCTCGATGGCCCAGGGCACAAGGAACACTGCGTTTTCGTCCGGACGGCAGATCATGTCGATGTCGGCCGGATCGAGCAGTTCGTAGTAGATGTCGTCTTCGACGTAGTCGCCCGTAACGGTCTGGAGCAGGACGCTCTCGGGCAGGCGCATGCCTTTTTCTGCAATGAACTTGTTGGTCGGCGAGATCTTGCCCCGGGTAATGCCGGTCAGGTCGCCAATCATGCATTCGACTTCTGTGATCTTATGGTCTTTCAACCAATCGGTGAGCTGGTCGAGGTTGTTACTCATAAATGCCTCTAGGCGTGAGTTTCCTGGCTGCTATTAGTAGTCAGGCGTTGGTTGACGCATCGGCGTCGCGTTGTGTTGCCCTTGCTCGGCAGGCATCGCCAAATGCCTGGAAAATCGCAAGGTAGTGCGGATTCGAGCTTACCTCCCATTCAGGGTGCCACTGCACACCTAAAGCAAAAGCCTTGCCTTGTGTCACCGAGACCGCCTCGATCAGGCCATCCGGTGCCAGCGCTTCGGCCTGCAGGCCGCTCGCCAGGCGCTCGATGCCCTGGCCGTGGATCGAGTTGACGTCAATCACCGGCGGCAACCCCAGGCCCGCGAGGATACCGCCCGGCTGGATATGCATGGCGTGAGCCGGCCCGTACTGAATGTCCACCGATTGTGTGTCGTCTTCACGATGGTCGATGAAGGTTCCGACTTCATGAACTCTTTGGTAAAGGCTGCCGCCAAAGGCTACGTTCATTTCCTGGAAACCACGGCAGATGCCCAGCACCGGCACGCCCGCATCGACGGCGGCGCGGATCAGCGGCAGGGTGGTGGCATCCCGTGCAGGATCATGAGCAGTGCCCGCCGCGCTGGCTGGGCCCTGATAATGAAAAGGTTCTATATTTGAAGGAGAGCCGGTAAAGAGAATGCCGTCCAGGGCGTCCAGAATATCGGACGGTGGGATCAGATCCGCCAGGGACGGGATCAGCACTGGCAAGCCCTTGGCGGCTGTTGCGACAGCCCGGGAATATTTATCGCCACTGGTGTGATAAGCATGCAGACCGATCTGCTTGGAGCAGGTGGTGACGCCGATTAACGGCAGGCGAGACATGAAGCACCCCGGTATTATTGCTGTTATGGGTTTTAATCGAGCTTAGCCTTGTTCATTTTTTTACACAACACCCCCGTAAAAAATACAACACGGCCCGCTCAAGCCTGCGGGCGCCAAGCCCGCGAAAGGGGAAAAAACGCCCTAAATTGCCTCAAAAAAGCCCTGCAGGTGCTTTTTTAGGGCAAAAAAGGCCCTGCTTGACTTCGGCATGCCGTTCGGGTTGACTGGCTTTCGAAGAGATCAATGATTGATATTTTTAACAACAAAGGTGTTGCATCATGTCGGTACCCCCGCGTGCCGTTCAGCTTAACGAAGCGAACGCGTTCCTTAAGGAACATCCTGAGGTTCTGTACGTTGACCTTCTAATTGCGGATATGAATGGTGTGGTGCGCGGCAAGCGCATCGAACGCACCAGCCTCCACAAGGTTTACGAGAAAGGCATCAACCTGCCGGCCTCTCTATTTGCTCTGGATATCAATGGTTCGACGGTGGAAAGCACCGGCCTGGGCCTGGACATCGGCGACGCTGACCGAATCTGTTATCCAATCCCTGACACCCTGTGCAATGAACCTTGGCAGAAGCGCCCCACTGCGCAACTGTTGATGACCATGCACGAACTTGAAGGTGAACCTTTCTTCGCCGACCCTCGCGAAGTCCTGCGCCAAGTCGTGACCAAGTTCGATGAACTCGGCCTGACCATCTGCGCCGCATTCGAGCTTGAGTTCTACCTGATCGACCAGGAGAACGTGAATGGACGCCCACAACCGCCCCGCTCGCCGATCTCCGGCAAACGCCCGCACTCGACACAGGTCTACCTGATCGACGACCTCGACGAATATGTCGATTGCCTCCAGGACATTCTGGAAGGGGCCAAAGAGCAAGGCATTCCCGCCGACGCCATCGTCAAGGAAAGTGCCCCGGCGCAGTTCGAAGTGAACCTGCACCACGTGGCCGACCCGATCAAGGCCTGCGACTACGCGGTACTGCTCAAGCGTCTGATCAAGAACATCGCCTACGACCATGAAATGGACACGACCTTCATGGCCAAGCCCTATCCGGGCCAGGCGGGCAACGGTCTGCACGTTCATATTTCGATTCTGGACAAGGATGGCAAGAATATTTTTGCCAGCGAGGATCCCGAGCAGAACGCCGCACTGCGTCACGCGATCGGCGGTGTGCTCGAGACCCTACCGGCGCAGATGGCTTTCCTCTGCCCGAACGTCAACTCCTACCGTCGTTTCGGTGCTCAGTTCTACGTGCCGAACTCGCCGACCTGGGGCTTGGACAACCGCACCGTGGCCCTGCGCGTACCCACCGGCTCCGCCGATGCCGTGCGCCTGGAACACCGCGTCGCGGGCGCCGACGCCAACCCGTATCTGTTGATGGCGGCCGTGCTGGCAGGCGTGCACCATGGCCTGACCAACAAGATCGAGCCCGGTGCGCCGGTGGAAGGCAACAGTTACGAGCAGAACGAGCAAAGCCTGCCGAACAACTTGCGCGATGCCCTGCGCGAATTGGACGACAGCGAAGTCATGGCCAAGTACATCGATCCGAAATACATCGATATCTTCGTGGCCTGCAAGGAAAGCGAGCTGGAGGAGTTCGAACACTCCATCTCCGACCTTGAGTACAACTGGTACCTGCATACCGTGTAAGCGGTTGCTGTAAAGAAAAACGCCGCGACCCTTCTTAAGGGCCGCGGCGTTTTTTATGGCTGCTCACAACACTCTGTGGCGAGGGAGCTTGCTCCCGCTGGGCTGCGCAGCAGCCCCAAAAAAGCTAAACCGGTCAACCTGAAGCACCGCAGTGACTGACTTCGGGGCTGCTTCGCAGCCCAGCGGGAGCAAGCTCCCTCGCCACAGGGATTTCTTTCCTCACAAGCACCGCTATGGACCCACCGCCCGCTCTGCGTACAATGCCCGCCAGCCCCGCAGGAGACCGCCATGACGCGCATCGCCACCCCTCGCAAACCCCGCGCACGCAGCCAGGCCCGGATCGACTCGATTCTCGACGCCGCCCGTACGCTGCTTGCTGCCGAAGGCGTGGCCAGCCTGTCGATCTACAGCGTCGCCGAACGCGCCGAGATCCCGCCCTCCTCCGTGTATCACTTCTTCGCCAGCGTTCCGGCCCTGCTCGAAGCCCTGACCGCCGACGTGCACGCGGCCTTTCGTGCCTGTCTGCAGGCCCCGATCGATCACGACGCACTGAACCACTGGCACGACCTGTCACGGTTAGTGGAGCAACGCATGCTCACCATCTACAGCCAGGACGCCGCCGCCCGCCAACTGATCCTGGCCCAGCACGGCCTGACCGAAGTCACCCAGGCCGACCGTCAGCATGACCTCGAGTTGAGCGACCTGATGCATAAACTGTTCGACCGCCATTTCAAGTTGCCGACCTTGCCCTCCGATGTCGATGTGTTCGCCCTGGCCATGGAACTGGGTGACCGCGTCTACGCCCGCTCGGTGCACCAACACAACCAGATCACCCCGCGCATGGCCGAGGAAGGCATGCGGGTGTTCGATGCCTACCTGGGGTTGTACCTGCCGCCGTATTTGCCCAAGCGTGAAGCCGTCTGATGAGCTGATCAGTTCCTCATGCGAGAGGCACCCATGGCGGCAACGGCTAACTCCAACTCGACGCCTCCCAGCAGTCTCGCGTAATGCTCGACGAGCTCAGCCTCCCAACTGATCACTTCATCCAAAGCGTCGGCCGCCTGCTCAAGCGTCAAGGCGAAGTGTGCGCAGTGACTCAACAGGTTCTCTCGCGTGATCATTCGCCCATGCCTGCCGACCGCCATTGAGAGATTAGGCGGTGACGACCCGTCGAGGCCCGGCACTACGTCGTACATCGGCGCCAGTTGCCAACGACCTTTGAGCCAGAGGATGGCGTGATTTTTGGGATGATCATCGTCATTACCCACCAAGGCGTTAAAACACATGCGCTTGAACAGCTCATGCAGGTCTTCGTCCGGAACCCCGCGTCGTTTCATTTCGTTGGCGAACCCGGCATAAACCCACGCGCTGTGATCGTTGGATCGCCAATCGGCATCCAGTAAGGTCAGGGCGCTCAGCATCGGTATGCGACGAGCGGCCTCGGCCAACGGAAACCGGTCGAAGCGTTTGACCAGCAGTGTTGACGGTGTGTCGACATATAGCGCTGTTTTCGCAACGCTCAGCCCTTTGAGCGCTGCAAATGTCATGCATGCATGCTCCAACGCCGGAATATCGCAACTGTCATAGCGGTCACGCGGCTTGGCGAGAATCAACGCGCCTTCATCCTGCAACGTCCGCTTGGGCCTGGCCCCACCAAGGGAGGACCGTTGCCTGCGCAACTTGAGGGTTCTGATCGCCTCATCATCGAGTTGGTTATCGAAAATGGCTTCAGTGGCTTCAATAAATGCAGCCAGACCTTTCAGGGACGGCAATGCTTCCTGGCCGATGCCTGGGGGCGGATGCCGGGTCGCTCCCGCCATCAGGTTACCAGCGCGATCATTGTTAGGTGATTTGAGCAAATAATCGACAGCGCTCAGATCCGTACGATGAAGATCTTGCAGAACCCGCTCGCCCCAACCATCGGGCATTGCGTCGTGGATGAAGCCCGGCACCCCACGATTAGTGGTGATACCCGTAAAGGGTTGCACACGCAGTGGATAGCGGATGGGGTCAGGTACCCATTTGCGGTTGGCAACATAGTCGGGATCGTAGACAAACTCACCTCGACCGTTGTCGATACTTAATCGGCCTAATGTGAGTATCTCCGTACTTTCGGGATCTTCCATATAGATGTAGGCGCGAGACATCAGAAGTCCCCTTTGGCGTTGACCAATCGCACACGAGCGTTGCGTGATACTTGAGCCGAAGCGAGGGACGACGCTTCAATCTGCTGGCGGCTCTGGAAAACTTCTTGGGTCAGCCCTAATTGCCATAGAACCAGCATGAACGAACGCAGTTCCACGGAAGGATCTCCAGCCTCGATCTTGCGCACGGTTCTTTCGGAAATGGCCAACGAGGCCGCCAGATCCTTTTGTCGTTGCCGATTTTGCAGGCGCCGGCTTTTGACGAGAGAGCCAATCGTCAGGAGGTTGTCGGAACAGTCGATAGGAAAAAAATCGTTCATAAGAGGCGCCCTGAGGCTGCTAAGACTTAGATAAGACGCACTATAGCACCCCTTAATATGATAATCCGGCTAAAAACATCGAACATAAAGAGCTTTATAGAGCACTTTAAATCAAATAAAGCGCATTTAAATGCCGCTTAAAATACAAAGAGCCCCGAAAGACTCACGCCATCCGGGGCTGCAGGTGATGAAGCATCGCTCACAACTTGGCGATAGACACCTCGGTGGATTTGACGAAAGCAATCACTTCGCTGCCAATCACCAGTTCCAACTCCTTGACCGAGCGGGTGGTGATGACCGAGGTGACGATGCCGGAGGCGGTTTGCACGTCGATTTCCGACAGCACGTCGCCTTCGACGATTTCCTTGATGGTGCCTTTGAACTGGTTGCGTACGTTGATGGCTTTGATAGTCATGGTGTCGATTCCTGTCTGGATGAATTATTGAGCCCAACGCAATTGCGTGGGCAAGGGTGAAACGGGTTCGGGTTCCGGCGGTTGGCCAGGTAAGGACAGCACGCGGTTGAGGACTTCGGCTTCCAAAGTTGCCAGACGGTGAGAGCCGCGAATCCTTGGACGTGGCAGGTCAATGAGCAAATCGAGGCCGATCTGGCCGTCCTCGATCAGGATCACCCTATCGGCGATTGCCACGGCTTCACTGACGTCATGGGTCACCAGCAGCACGGTAAATCCGTGTTGCTGCCACAAGCGCTCGATCAGTTGCTGCATCTCGATGCGGGTCAGGGCGTCCAACGCGCCCAAGGGTTCGTCGAGCAACAGCAGGCGCGGTTGATGAATCAGCGCGCGGGCCAGGGCCACCCGTTGCTTCTGTCCGCCGGACAGCGCCGCCGGCCACTCATGGGTGCGATCAGCCAGGCCCACCGCGTCCAGTGCCTGCAACGCTTGCGGCCGCCAGTTGCCTTTGAGGCCGAGGCCGACGTTATCGATGTTTTTTTTCCAGGGCAGCAAACGTGCCTCCTGGAACATCAGTCGGGTGTCTTCCCGTGCGTCACTTAAAGACGCCGAGCCGGCCAACAGCTCGCCGCCCGTGGGCTGATCGAGGCCAGCCAACAAGCGCAGCAAGGTACTTTTGCCGCAACCGCTGCGACCCACCACGGCGACGAACTGCCCGGCAGGGATATGCAGATCGATCTCCCGCAGCACCTGGCGCGAGCCGAAGGTTTTTTGCAGCTTGCGCACCGCCAGCGGGATGCCTCGCAGCAGGCGCGGAGGTTGTTGGGCGGTCATGCGACACCTCCCTTGTTCACTTGATACGCCGGATGCCAGCGCAGCCAGACCCGCTCAAGCCCACGGGCTGCAAGGTCGGCCAATTTGCCGAGTACGGCGTAGAGAAGAATCGACAGCACCACCACATCGGTCTGCAAAAATTCCCGGGCATTCATTGCCAGGTAACCAATGCCGGAGCTGGCGGAAATGGTTTCCGCCACGATCAGCGTCAGCCACATGAAGCCCAACGCAAACCGCACACCCACCAGGATCGAAGGCAAGGCCCCCGGCAGGATCACTTGGCGAAACAGGCTGAAACCGGACAAGCCATAGCTGCGGGACATTTCCACCAGTGCCGGATCGACGTTGCGGATCCCGTGGTAGGTGTTGAGGTAGATCGGAAACAGCGTGCCCAGGGCCACCAGGAAAATCTTCGCCGACTCGTCGATGCCGAACCACAGGATCACCAGCGGAATCAGCGCCAGGTGCGGGATGTTCCGGACCATTTGCACCGAACTGTCCAGCAGACGCTCACCCCATTTCGACAGGCCAGTGATGAAACCCAGGGCCAGGCCGATGCCGCCACCGATCAAGAAGCCGACCGCTGCCCGCCAACTGCTGATGGCCAGATGTGTCCAGATCTCGCCGCTGCGTACCAGGCTCACCCCGGCTTCGATCACAGCCACGGGTGCCGGCAGGATCCGTGTGGATAACCAGCCCGCCGACACCGACAGTTGCCAGACCGCCAGCAGCAACAGCGGCACCGCCCACGGGGCCAGGTTGTGGATAACTTTTTTCATGGCCGCCTCAGCTCTGGGACGCGGCTTTAGGAAGGATGTCGTTGGCGACCATTTCACCGAAGGGGCTCACATAACCCTGGCTTTTCGGCAGTTCCGGACGCTCCACGTCCAGGTGCGGAAACAGCAGCTCCGCCACACGGTAAGACTCTTCCAGGTGTGGATAACCGGAGAAGATGAACGTGTCGATCCCCAGCTCAGCGTATTCCTTGACCCGCGCCGCCACGGTCGGGCCATCGCCCACCAGCGCCGTACCGGCACCGCCGCGAACCAGGCCGACACCGGCCCAGAGGTTGGGGCTGACTTCCAGCTTGTCGCGGCTGCCACCGTGCAAGGCGGCCATGCGTTGCTGGCCCACCGAATCGAATCGCGCCAGGGAGGCCTGGGCCCGGGTGATGGTTTCGTCGTCCAGGTGGGAAATCAGCCGGTTGGCCGCTTGCCAAGCTTCGGCATTGGTTTCCCGCACGATCACATGCAGGCGGATACCGAAACGTACGGTACGCCCGAGCTTCGCCGCCTTGGCGCGCACCTGGGCGATTTTTTCCGCAACGGCTGCGGGCGGCTCGCCCCAAGTCAGCACCATTTCCACTTGCTCAGCCGCCAAGTCCTGGGCAGCTTCCGACGAGCCTCCGAAATACAGCGGCGGACGCGGTTGCTGGATCGGCGGATAGAGCAGTTTGGCGCCCTTCACACTGATGTGTTCGCCGTCGTAATCCACAGTCTCGCCTTCCAACACCCGGCGCCAGATGCGGGTGAATTCCACCGACGCCTGATAGCGCTGCTCATGGTCCAGGAACAGGCCGTCGCCGGCCAGTTCGTCGGGGTCGCCACCGGTCACCAGATTGAACAGCGCACGCCCACCGGACAACCGGTCCAGGGTCGCCGCCTGACGCGCCGCCACCGTCGGGGAAATGATCCCGGGGCGCAGGGCAACAAGAAACTTCAGGCGCTGGGTCACCGGAATCAGCGAAGCAGCCACCAGCCAGGAGTCCTCGCAGGAACGCCCGGTGGGAATCAGCACGCCCCCAAAACCCAGTCGATCCGCCGCCTGGGCGATCTGTTGCAAGTAGCCGTGATCGACGGCGCGGGCGCCTTCGGCGGTGCCAAGGTAATGGCCGTCACCATGGGTAGGCAGGAACCAGAAAATATTGAGGCTCATGGAGTGGTCTCCTAAGGAATCGAATTATTGCGCGGTCGCAACGGCTGCCGGCGGCGTCCAGATCACGTCCTTGATGCTCAAGGGCTTGGGAATCAATTTGAGCTGGTAGAAGCTGTCGGCGATTTTCTGCTGCGCCGCCACCACTTCCGGCGTGAGGAACAACGCCCCGTAGCCTTGGCGCTTCACCGACGTGAGGGTGATGTCGGCAGGCAGGCCGAGCAGCGGCGATACCTGTTTGGTCACGTCTTCAGGGTTGGCCCTGGACCACTCGCCCACCGCGCGTACTTCTTCCACCAAGGCGGTGATGACCTGGGGATTTTTTTGCGCATAAGGTTGGGTGGCGAGGTAGAACTGATGGTTGTCGACGATGCCCTTGCCATCACGCAGGGTGCGCGCCTGCAGCTGTTGTTCGGCAGCAGCCTGGTACGGATCCCAGATCACCCAGGCGTCGACGCTGCCACGCTCGAACGCGGCGCGGGCGTCGGCCGGCGGCAGGAAAACGGTCTGGATATCGGAATACTTGAGGCCGGCATCTTCCAGCGCCCGCACCAGCAGATAGTGAACGTTGGAGCCCTTGTTCAGCACAACTTTCTTGCCCTTGAGGTCTTGCACCGACTGGATAGGAGACCCCTTGGGCACCAGGATGGCCTCGCTGGCGGGCGCTGGCGGCTCGTAGGCGACGTAGAGCAGATCGGCGCCCGCCGCCTGGGCGAACACCGGCGGAGTTTCACCGGTCACGCCGAAGTCGATGGAGCCGACGTTCAAGCCTTCAAGCAGTTGCGGACCGCCGGGGAATTCGGTCCATTGCACGTCTACGCCTTGGGCGGCGAGGCGTTTCTCCAAAGAACCCTTGGCCTTGAGCAGCACCAGGGTGCCGTATTTCTGATAACCGATCCGCAAAGTCTCGGCTTGAGCCTGGGTAACGACGCCGAAGGACACAGCCGCAGCAAACAGAGCGACCAGCCCGCGACGCAAAATGACAGTGCGCATGGCGCCTCTCCTTTTTGCTGTGGGGTTTTGGCTGCACCTGCTGGGCCGTTGACGGCTGAGTAAGGTGAGTTGAATCAGGGATTACAGGGTTCAGATGCTCCAGCGAGCACTCAACAAACGTTCGTTCAACACGCCGGGGTCCAATGGCCTTGGGCGACGGGCCATGGCGCTGAAAAACTGCTCAAGGGCTTCGTCCAGGCGTTGTTGCAGGGCCGGCGCCAATTGCGCCTGGGCGCTGCCTTCGCCATAAGCGATCTGGCTGTCTTCGGCAAAAATCCCATGGAGCATTTCCTGGGCCTTGAGCGCCGACAGCACCGGCTTGAGGGCGTAATCCACCGCCAGCATGTGGGCGATGCTGCCGCCGGTGGCCATGGGCAACACCACCTTATGGGCCAGGGCCCGTTCGGGCAGAAGGTCCAGCACGGTCTTCAGCGCACCGGAAAAAGACGCCTTGTAGACCGGCGTAGCGATCAGCAGGCCGTCGGCATTTTCAATCTGCTGGAGCAGGTCGACCACCTTCGGGCTGTCGAAGCGGGCATGAAGCAGGTCTTCGGCCGGGAAATCGCGCACCTGATAGCTGACGACCTCCACACCTTGTTGCTGCAACCAGCGCTGCGAACGCTCCAGTAGCACTCCGGAACGGGAGCGTTGACTGGGACTGCCACCGAGTGAGACGACCAACATGCCGAGCATTCCTTAATGTCACGTGCGATTCGCGGCGGGCGATCTCGCTGTATGGGCAAACCATAACAGGGGATTTATATATCTTTAAATCATATTTATTCATTTACTTATACGATATAGAGATATGCGATTGGCGTTTTTCAAGGCAAAAAAAAGGCCGTCGAAACGGCCAAAACCCTTGGTGCACAGAGCCCCCCCCTGTGGGAGCGAGCTTGCTCGCGATAGCGTCGGATCTGCCAGCGTCGATGGCGACTGATACACCGCTATCGCGAGCAAGCTCGCTCCCACAGGTTCAGGTTCAGGTTTTGCCTCAGCGGTTGGGCTGCGGGGTGAGGCGCAGGTAGGGCTTCACGGCGCGATAACCTTTGGGGAAGCGCTGTTTGAGCTCCTCTTCATCCTTGAGCGACGGCACGATCACCACTTCATCACCGTCCTGCCAGTTGGCCGGGGTGGCGACTTTGTAGTTGTCGGTCAGTTGCAAGGAATCGATCACCCGCAGGATTTCGTTGAAATTGCGCCCAGTGCTGGCCGGATAGGTAATGGTCAGGCGAACCTTCTTGTTCGGGTCAATCACGAACAACGAGCGCACGGTCAAGGTATCGCTGGCGTTAGGGTGGATCAGGTCGTACAGGTCAGAAACCTTGCGGTCGGCGTCGGCCAGGATCGGGAAATTGACGACGGTGCCCTGGGTTTCGTTGATGTCCTCGATCCATTTCTGGTGCGAATCCACCGGGTCCACCGAAAGAGCAATGGCCTTGACCCCGCGCTTGGCGAACTCATCCTTGAGCTTGGCGGTGAAACCCAGCTCGGTGGTGCACACCGGCGTGAAGTCCGCCGGGTGGGAAAACAGCACGCCCCAACTGTCACCGAGCCATTCATGGAAGCGGATCTTGCCAGCGCTGGAATCCTGTTCGAAGTCGGGGGCGATGTCGCCGAGTCTGAGGCTCATGGTGCGGCTCCTGGGATGAGGTGATTGTGAGCCCAACTTTGCACCGGTTTCGATTGCTTTAAAAAGAATGAATACCCATTTATTTATATCTTTACGGAATATAAAAAACTGTTCACTGGCGCCATTTCGCATACCGCCCCAAGATCTTCAGCGAGGTTCGAGATGGCCTCGAGTTGCTGAAAAGAGGAGAAGGTTCGGGAAAGGCTACAGGGGTGGGCCTGACCCGAAAACGCAAAAGCCCCGCCCGGCGTGTTGCCGGGCGGGGCTTTTTTTTGTTTTGTACCCACACTACGGAAATTGTTGACGCGATTTCAGGACGAGCGGCTAGGATAGGCAACATGAACGCTCAAGCCTTGTTGACTCATCTGCAAAACCATCTCCCCGGTCTGCTTGCGGTTTACCTGTTCGGTAGCCATGCACAGGGCACCGCCGGGCCTGACAGTGATGTCGATTTGGCTGTGCTCTTGTCCGGCGAGGTTGACCCTGTGTCGTTATGGCAGCTTTCAGGGGATTTGGCGGATATCGCTGGCAGTCCGGTGGATCTGATTGACCTACGTGCGGCGACCACCGTCATGCAATATCAGGTCGTGACCCGAGGCCAGAGACTCTGGGCCAGAGACGTACAGGCGGGGTTGTTCGAGTGTTTTATTCTCAGCGAAAAGACCGCTCTCGACGAGGCTCGGGCAGGCCTGCTCAAGGATATTCAGGAAGAAGGCAGCGTGTATGGCCGATGACGTACTGATCAATAAAGCAGCGAGTATCGAGCGTTGCGTCGCCCGGGTGCGGGAGGAATACGAGAAGGATCCCACTACCTTCGCCACTGATTTCACTCGCCAGGATTCGGCTGTTCTGAATATCCAGCGTGCATGTGAAGCGGCGCTGGATATGGGGCAGCATTTGATTCGACGTGAGCGATTGGGTGTCCCGCAAAGCTCCCGGGATGTGTTCGAGTTGCTTTTCCAAAGTGGCTGGGTGGAAGAAGGTTTGGTGAAAATTCTGAAGAACATGGTGGGCTTCAGGAACATCGCCGTGCATGACTATCAAGCTCTGCAACTGCCGATCATGGTTGCGATCATTACCCAGCACTTGGGGGATTTCCTGGCGTTCAGCGCGTTCATCCTGCGTAAGGACGCGTCGGAGTCCGCGCGATAACGGTGGGAGCACGGAGCGGAACCTGCTACGTGCCCAAAAACGCAAAAGCCCCGCCCGGCGTGCTGCCGGGCGGGGCTTTTTTTGCTTCGCTACGTCTTACATGAAGTTGTAAGTGTAGTTGAAGATCAGGCGGGTCTGATCACGGTCGGCGCCGGAACCGCTACCGGTACCGCGATAAGAGCCGTGACGCAGGGTGGTACCAAAACCTTTCAGAGCACCTTGCTGGACGACGTAATCCAAGCGCATGTCGCGTTCCCACTCGGACGAATCGCTACCACCAGCGGTCGTGGCCTTGATGCTTTCACCATGCAAGTAGGCCACGGCGGCTTTCAGGCCAGGAACGCCCAGACCGGTGAAGTCATAGGAGTATTGACCGAAGGTAGTGTTTTCACCGGCACGGACGAATGCGTTGATCATGCTATCGGTGAACAGGTAGAAGCTCGAACCACCGGCACCTTCATTTCGGCCGTTGCCGTCAAGCACGCTGCCCTGGTTCAGGTAAACGAAACCACCGTCATCACCGACTTGCTGATGACCCAACATGAAGGCACTGCCACCCAGGGTGTAGGTGAACATGGCGCTCCAGGTTTTGTTATCGACCTCCCCTGGGTTCTTGGCATAGCCACCGTTGTTATCGAACCTATAGCCCGCATCGCCGTTGCGGCCATCCGAACTGCTGTCGAAGTAACGCAGGTCGGTCTTGAACGACTGGCCTTCAGTGATTGGGAAAACATGTACAGCACCCAGGAAGTGCTGCTTGTAGTAGTCCTGCAGGTTGGCATAGTAGTACTGCAGGGTCAGGTCTTTGGTGACCTTCCAGTCAGCACCAGCGTAGCGGAACTGATTGCTTTCCTCGCTACCACCAGATACCGCCAAACCGGTCCTGTTGCTAGACGCACGGCCAACAGCATGTTCCAACTGACCGGCGTTGATAGTCACATTGTCGATTTCTTTGGAGGTGATGGTGCCGCCATCAAAGGTTTGCGGCAGCAGACGACCATCACTGGCAACCAGAATCGGCAGGTTTGGCGCCAAGGCGCCACCCAGATGGGCTTCGGTCTTGGAGAAAAGCGCCTTTACGTTACCCGACAGACGACTCCAGTTATGTACAGCCGAACCGTCTGTGTCACTCGGAACGAAGGTGTTGCTATTCGGATGCTGGCCTTTACCACCATCGAGATGGATACCAACTAAGGCCTGGGCATCGATACCAAAACCAACAACGCCTTGAGTAAAGCCGGACTTGTAGTCGAACTTCAGGCCAGTAGCCGTCTCACGCTGGTCTGCAGCGCCTTCACGGTTATCGTTATCAAAGTACAGGGTGCGGGAACTGACAGACGCCTTGCTGTCTTCAATAAAACCAGCGGCGCTTGCCTGCTGGGCCAAAACCCCAACGGCCACGGCCAGTGCCAAGGTGGACTTGTTCATGCTTCGCTCCTCTCGTTTTCTAATTCTTGTGTATCTGTGGCTCCGGATCGAACGCCCGGAATCCGCGGATGCGCGATTAGCGCCAGACCGTGACTTGCAAGTCAATCGTAACCATTTGTGACTACGACTATGGTCTAACCCTGCTACACCGGCCCGCAGGATAATGGATTCTTTATAATTCCAAAAAGAATTGTTTCAGTAGTTTTCAGCTCATTTCGACATATGGGTGCCATCACAGCACCATCAGGCCGTGACATGACTTATCGGCAACGCAGGGAATTTACTGAACGATGATTCGTCGGGAATTTACGAGGCCCGCGAATACTTGGCGACGAGATAGGTTACCGCGCCTCCTGCGCCTTCGATCCTGTCACGACAGCTCCCGCATGCCGCGATCTTGACGTGTTCCAGACTAGCTGCTCATTGTCTGAAATCAAGAAGATCGCGGCTGCGCAAGTTTTCTTAAGGCCGCCTACAAGGTTTTTTCGAAGATCTTCGAGTTGCGCTGATAGTTGTAGAGCGACGCCCGCGCGGCCGGTAACCGGTCGACGCTGCTCGGCTCGAAGCCCCGCTCACGGAACCAGTGGGCGGTGCGGGTGGTGAGCACGAACAGGGTCTTGAGCCCCTTGGCACGAGCCCGGGTTTCGATCCGTTCCAGCAGTTCATCACCCCGTCCACCGTGGCGGTACTCCGGATTCACCGCCAGGCAGGCCAGCTCCCCGGCGTCCGAATCGGCGATCTGGTACAGCGCCGCGCAGGCGATGATCATGCCTTCGCGCTCGACCACGCTGAACTGTTCGATCTCGCGTTCCAGCACTTCGCGGGAGCGACGCACCAGAATCCCCTGCTCTTCCAGCGGGCTGATCAGGTCCAGCAAACCGCCGACATCTTCGATGGCCGCTTCGCGCACCACCTCGAATTGTTCCTGGGCCACCAGCGTACCGCTGCCATCGCGGGTGAACAGCTCGGCCAGCAGTGCACCGTTTTCGACGTAACTGACAATATGGCTGCGGGCCACACCGCCACGGCAGGCCTGGGCCGCGGCATCCAGTAGCTCCGCCTGGTAGTCGCTGCCCAGGCGCTGTATATGGCCCGCCACCTGCTGCGGACGCAACTCGCGCACTAACCTGCCGTCTTCGCCGATCAACCCCTGCTCGCTGCCGAACAACAGCAATTTGTCGGCCGCCAGGTCAATGGCTGCCCGGGTCGCGACGTCTTCACAGGCGAGGTTGAAAATTTCCCCGGTGGGCGAATAGCCCAACGGTGACAGCAGCACGATGGAGCGCTCGTCCAGCAGCCGGTTGATGCCCTTGCGATCAACCCGGCGCACTTCGCCGGTGTGGTGATAATCCACGCCCTCCAGCACGCCAATGGGCCGCGCGGTGACCAGGTTGCCACTGGCGACGCGCAGCCGCGAACCCTGCATCGGAGAGGACGCCATGTCCATGGACAGGCGGGCCTCGATGGCGATGCGCAACTGGCCGACGGCATCGATCACGCATTCCAGGGTCGCGGCATCAGTGATGCGCATGCCGTGATGATAGTGGGGCGTCAGGCCCCGCGCCGCGAGGCGGGTTTCGATCTGCGGACGCGAGCCATGGACCAGCACCAGGCGCACGCCAAGGCTGTGCAGCAACACCAGGTCATGGACGATGTTGCCGAAATTAGGGTGTTCCACCCCATCGCCGGGCAGCATGACGATGAAGGTGCAATCGCGGTGGGCGTTGATGTAGGGCGAAGCGTGACGAAGCCAATTGACGTATTCGGGCATGAACCTGGACCTGTAATAAATAACAGCCGAAATAAAGACGACACAGAACGCACAGCAGGCTGGTGGTTATCGTCGGAACAGGCTTGGCGACACGCGCGCTCTCCTCATCAATACGGGCCCGGACGGGGGCAATTTAATCGGCCGTGGCCGGCGTCAGGCAATAATGTCCGATCAACTGCCGCAGCAATTGCACGGTAGGTTGTAAACGTGACATTTCAAGGTACTCGCCCGGTTGGTGGGCGCAGGCGATATCGCCAGGGCCAAGTACCAGGGTTTCGCAGCCAAGGCGCTGAAGATAAGGCGCTTCGGTGCCGAACGCCACTGCTTCGGCACGATAGCCGGTGAGTCGTTCGGCCACGCGCACCAGTTCGCAATCCTCGGCCTGCTCGAACGGCGGCACCTCGGGGAACAGCGGCGCATAGTCGATCTTGACCTGGTGCCGCTCGGCGATGGGGTTGAGCTTCTGCTGGATCGCCGCCCGCAGCACTTGCGGGTCCATGCCCGGCAAGGGCCGCAGGTCGAATTCCATGGAGCACTGGCCGCAGATCCGGTTGGGATTGTCGCCACCGTGGATACAGCCGAAGTTCAGGGTCGGCTGCGGCACCGTAAACTGCGGGTTCCGGTATTCACGCTGCCATTGCAGACGCAAGCCGCGCAGTTCGCCCATGGCATCGTGCATGGCTTCGAGGGCGCTGTGGCCCAGGCTCGGATCGGAAGAGTGGCCGCTGCGCCCGAGAATATCGATGCGTTCCATCATCACGCCTTTGTGCAGGCGAATCGGCCTGAGGCCGGTCGGCTCGCCAATGACGGCGGCGCGCCCCAATGGACGCCCGGCATCGGCCAAGGCCCGGGCGCCGGCCATGGAGCTCTCTTCGTCACAGGTGGCGAGGATCAGCAGCGGCTGTTTAAACGGTTGGTCCAGCAAGGGCTTGACCGCTTCGATGGCCAAGGCGAAAAAACCTTTCATGTCGCAGCTGCCCAAGCCCACCCAGCGGCCATCGACCTCGGTGAGTTTCAGCGGATCGGTCTGCCACAACGCGCCGTCGAACGGCACCGTGTCGCTGTGCCCGGCCAAAACCAGGCCACCGGGGCCGCTGCCGAAACTGGCCAGCAGGTTGAATTTTCCGGGGCTGACCTGTTGGATATCGCAGGAGAATCCAAGGTCGCCGAGCCAACCCGCCAACAGTTCGATCACGGCACTGTTGGACTGGTCCAGCCCAGGCTGGGTACAGCTGACCGATGGCGCGGCGATCAGGGCAGCGAACTGATCTTTCATGGACGGCAAAGGCATCGCTGACTCCGGGCTTACAAATTGACGTCCATCATAGAACCATCCGGCGCAAGGAAGAAACCGCCGCGGGGCGCAGGATGAACGAGTCCTGTACACTGCACGGCCTTGGCAGCCACACCTTCCCCCGGCTGCACACCCGATCCCTGGATTTTCCGGCCATGCAGAAAGAAACCGAAATCAAACTCCGCGTCAGCCGCGAGACCCTGGCAGCCCTGCGTGAGCACCCGCTGCTGAAAAAACGCAACAAAAGTGGCTGGGAACGCCATGAGCTGATGAACCAGTATTTCGACACGCCGGAGCGTGACCTGGCCCGGGCCAAGGTCGCCCTGCGCCTGCGCCGCGACGGCGAGGAAGTGATCCAGACCCTCAAGACCCGCGGCCAGAGCATCGCCGGCCTGTCCGAGCGCAACGAGTACGACTGGCACCTGCCCAAAGCCAAGCTTGACCTGAAAAAACTCGACGGCGAATGCTGGCCCGAGGCGTTGGTCGAACTGGACAAGAAAACCCTCAAGGCCATCTTCACCACCGATTTTGTCCGCGAACGCGCCGAAATCGCCTGGGGCCGCGGCAAAAGCAAAGTAGTGATCGAAGCCGCGCTGGACCTGGGTTATGTCGTGGTCGGCAAACAGAAGGAAGAGATCTGCGAGCTGGAGCTGGAGCTGCGCGAAGGCGAGCCCGCCGCCCTGCTGGAGTTGGCCGCCGAGCTGGCCGCCACCCTGCCCTTGATGCCTTGCGACATCAGCAAGGCCGAGCGCGGCTATCGCCTGCACGACGCGAACAGCTACGCCCTGAGCCTGCCGGCCCCGCAACTGACCGCCGAAATGCCGCTGGACGACGCCTTCGCCGCGCTGAGCTGGCACTTGCTGGGCAGCAGCCAGCGCCTGGCCGAACAATATCGCTTCAACGGTCACTGGCGCCTGTTGCAGGACTGGGTGGAAAACCTTGCCGAACTGCGCGCCCTGCTCAGTAGCCTCGGCCAGGCCGCACCGCGCCAATCGACCCACGACTTGCGCGTTGCCCTGGACGCATTGCTGGAAGACTGGCGCCCGCTGGTCCAGGCTGGCCTGGACGACGAAGACGTCCGCAAGGCTGCGCCGGAGCAATTCCTTGAGGAGCTGCAAGACCCACGCTGGGGCCTGTTCTCCCTCAACACTTCGCGCTGGCTGCTGGCCCGCAGCTGGACCGCCGAGCGCAACACCCGTGGCAACCGCCAAGGGGCGGCGCAACTGGGCAGCTGGCTGCCGCGTCTGCTGGGCGAGGAGTCCACGTCCCTGCAATTGCAGCGCTATCAGCAACAGCCGGAAGACCTGGCCGAGCAACTGCCGCGCATCGAACGCATCCAGGCCTGGCTGCACCATGCCCGCCATGTGCTGGAGATCCCGGAAATGGATCGTCTCTATGGCGAGCTGAACAAACTGGCGCACCTGGCGAACGCACCGATCACCGACGAAACACTGGATGCGCGCAAGCAGCAGGCGATTGCGGTGTATCAAAATCGGGCCTGGAAGACGCTGTTGCGGCTGTAACCTGGGCCTGTCATATCGCCATCGCGAGCAAGCTCGCTCCCACATCGGATCTTCGCCGTACACGCATGTGCGTTCGCTGAAGATCCCTGTGGGAGCGAGCTTGCTCGCGAAGGGGCCAGCACATCCTCCACAGAACTCAGCGCACCACCGACAAATTCGTTGTAGACCGGCTGAGCTGGCACCGTACCCAGGCCATCGCTGAAAAATTGCGTAACCTGATCAGCGTGCGTTCGGTGGACCTGCAAGACCCTGATATTGCGCGGATTGAGCCGGTCCAGGCGGCGGGCTGAGCGCCGCAAGGCAAGAATTCGAAACGCATTGGTCGGGTAGTGGCCCAACGATCCATGTGGTCGGGACTATTCTTTTGCAGACCGAGCCAGGACGCCCAAGCGTCTGTATCGCGGCTTTGCTGCAATTGTCCAATAGGAAACCCGCATGTCCACCAAACACGCCACTCAGGACCGCTGGCTGGACCTCAACGATCTGCTGCGCCAACTGGTTGCCCAGGGCTTCATCAGCCAGGACTGCGCCGAAACCGCGCTCAACGCCCGCCGGCGCCACAGCGCCCATGCCCAGCTGCATCCATTGGAGTTCATCGCCAACCAGCATCTGGACGATCTCAGCCGCCCCGGCAAACGCCTGGACCTGGAAAGCCTGACCCTGTGGCTGTCCCAACAGGCCGGCCAGCCGTACATGCGCATCGACCCGCTGAAAATCAACGTCGCGGCCATCACGCCACTGATGTCCTATGCCTTTGCACAGCGGCACAAGATTCTCGCGGTGGCCGTCGACCGCGACGCCGTCACCGTCGCCAGCGCCCAACCCTATGTCAGCAGTTGGGAAGCGGACCTGACCCACGTGCTCAAGCTGCCCATCCAGCGGGTGGTCGCCAACCCGGTGGATATCCAGCGCCTGAGCGTGGAGTTCTATCGCCTGGCCAAATCGGTCAGCGGCGCCACCACGGCCGACCAGCAACCCAGCAACCTGAGCAATTTCGAACAGTTGCTCAACCTGGGCGCCAGTGACCAGGAGCCGGACGCCAACGATGCGCATATCGTCAATATCGTCGACTGGTTGTTCCAGTACGCCTTCCAGCAGCGCGCCAGCGATATCCACATCGAACCGCGCCGCGAACAGGGCACGGTTCGGTTTCGCATCGACGGGGTGCTGCACACCGTTTACCAGTTCCCACCCCAGGTGACGATGGCGATCATCAGCCGCCTCAAGAGCCTGGGGCGGATGAACGTTGCGGAAAAACGCAAACCCCAGGACGGCAGGGTCAAGACCAAGACCCCGGACGGCGGCGAAGTGGAATTGCGCTTGTCGACCTTGCCCACGGCGTTCGGCGAAAAAATGGTCATGCGGATCTTCGACCCGGAAGTGCTGCTCAAGGACTTCGACCAGCTCGGTTTCTCCGCCGACGACCTGCGCCGCTGGCAGGACATGACCCGCCAGCCCAACGGCATCATCCTGGTGACCGGGCCGACCGGTTCCGGCAAGACCACCACGCTCTATACCACCCTCAAGAAACTGGCGACGCCGGAGGTGAACCTCTGCACCATCGAAGACCCGATTGAAATGGTCGAAAGCTCCTTCAACCAGATGCAGGTCCAGCACAACATCGACCTGACCTTCGCCGCTGGCGTACGCGCGCTGATGCGACAAGACCCGGACATCATCATGATCGGTGAGATCCGCGACCTGGAAACCGCCGAAATGGCGATCCAGGCAGCCCTCACCGGACACCTTGTGCTCTCGACCCTGCACACCAACGACGCGCCGAGCGCCATCAGTCGCCTGCTGGAACTCGGCGTGCCCCATTACCTGATCAAGGCCACGGTGCTCGGGGTCATGGCCCAGCGTCTGGTGCGCACGCTGTGCCCGCATTGCAAGGCGCCCCTGACCCTGGACGAAGACGACTGGCAAACCCTGACCCGGCCCTGGCAGGCCCCGTTGCCAGGCAATGCCCAACAGGCCGTCGGCTGCCTGGAGTGCCGCGACACCGGCTATCGCGGCCGTGCCGGGGTCTACGAAATCATGCAATTGACCGACAGCGTCAAGGCATTGATCCATCCCGACACCGACCTGCTGGCGGTGCGCCGCCAGGCGTTCAAGGAAGGCATGCGCAGCCTGCGGCTTTCGGGGGCACAAAAGGTGGCGGCAGGGTTGACCACCGTTGAGGAAGTCCTGCGCGTGACACCGCAGAGCGAACAGAAGTAGTTGTGGCGAGGGTATTTATCCTCGCTGGGCTGCGAAGCACCCCAAGCAAACAATGAGATAAACCCTGACACAATTAGATGCCAAATAGGGGCTGCTTCGCAGCCCAACGGGGATAAATCCCCTCGCCACAAGGACCATAGAGAAGATAATGGCCGCTTGCCCTACACTCTGGGCTCGCCAGTCACTTCAATTCGAACAGGGAACAGTCATGCAGATCGGTAGCGTACTTTTACTTTTTGTCGGCCTCGTGGTCGCCATTCTGTTCATGGGTTTCAAGGTCGTGCCCCAGGGCTACCAGTGGACCGTCGAACGGTTCGGCCGCTACACCAACACGCTCAAGCCCGGGCTGAACATCATCATCCCGGTGATGGATCGTATCGGTCGCAAGATCAATGTCATGGAAAGCGTGCTGGACATCCCGCCCCAGGAAGTCATCACCGCCGACAACGCCACGGTGCAAATCGACGCCGTGTGCTTCTTCCAAGTGGTCAATACGGCCCAGGCGGCCTACGAGGTCAACAACCTCGAACACGCCATCCGCAACCTGCTGCAAACCAACATCCGCACCGTACTGGGGTCCATGGAGCTGGATGCGATGCTGAGCCAGCGCGATGGTATCAATGAAAAACTGCTGCGCACGGTCGATGAAGCCACAGCGCCGTGGGGCATCAAGATCACCCGGATCGAGATCAAGGACATCAGCCCACCGGCCGACCTGATGGCTGCCATGTCGGGACAGATGAAAGCCGAACGTATCAAGCGCGCCCAGATCCTGGAAGCCGAGGGCCTGCGAGCGTCGGCGATTCTCACCGCCGAAGGCAAGAAACAGGCGCAAATCCTTGAGGCCGAGGGCAGCCGCCAGGCCGCATTCCTCGAGTCCGAGGCCCGTGAGCGCCAAGCCGAGGCCGAAGCGCTGGCCACCAAGGTGGTGTCCCAGGCGATTGCCGACGGTAACGTCCAGGCGGTGAACTACTTCGTCGCGCAAAAATACATCGACGCCCTGGGCCGCCTGGCCTCGGCCAACAACAGCAAGGTGATCCTGATGCCGCTGGAAGCCAGCCAGGTGATCGGTGCCGTCGGCGGCATCGGAGAAATCGTCAAGGCCACTTTCGACAGCAAGAAAGCCTGAGGCGCATGTATGTGGGTGTTCCTGCAACAAATGTCGTACTGGGACTGGCTGGCGTTGGGGGTCATCCTGCTGATCCTGGAAGTCTTCGGCGCTGGCGGGTACTTGCTGTGGATCGGCATGGCCGCCGCAGCGGTGGGTGTCCTGACCTTCATCCTGCCGCAACTGTCGTGGGAGATGCAGTTCCTGCTGTTCGGTCTGTTCGCCATCGCAACAGCGCTGTACTGGTGGCGACGCCAGCGCAGCGCTGTGCGTGAAAGCGATCAGCCACACCTGAACCTGCGTGGGCAGGAGCTGATCGGCAAGGTATTCCAGGTTCATGAAGCGATTGTCGATGGACGGGGCAAGATCAAGGTGGCCGACAGTGTCTGGCTGGCCAAAGGCCCCGAGTCGGCCGTTGGCACGCGGGTCAGGGTGGTGGCGCAGGAAGGCGCGGTGCTGCAGGTGGAGCGGGCTGACTGAGAAGTCATGGAACTGAATCGAGGCGCAGGGAATCCAACGTCATAGTTAACCCAGTGGAGTCACCTATCATGCGTCTCAAACTTGCTGTCGCTACCCTAGCCTTGCTGTCTCTTCCTGTTGGCTCGGCAATGGCCGACACGTTTTGGCGTAACGTCATCTCGTCCGGTGCGACCACCGGTTCCACCTACCTGACCTTCAAGGATCACAAACTGATCGTCGCCGCCCAGGACGATGCCGGCAGCTTTGTTGCCAGTGACGGCGGTATCCGTGGCCCCTACCTGGAAGCAGCGATGCAGAAAGTCCGCGCCGACAATCCAGGCCTGCAGGCCAGCGACATGGAACTGGCCAACGCGATCCTGGCGAAAAACGCCGTCGCCCAGGACTGATTCCAGCCCCATGAAAAATGCCGCTCGATTGAGCGGCATTTTTTTGCCCGGTGAAAAACCCAAGGCTGTCCCAACCCCCTGTGGGAGCGAGCTTGCTCGCGATAGCGGAGTGTCAGCCCACATCAATGCCGCTGATCCACCGCTATCGCGAGCAAGCTCGCTCCCACAGGTGCAGTCGTCCTTATTCGCCGATAGCAGCCTTGTAGCCTGCCGCATCGAGCAGTTTGTCCAGCTCGGACTTGTCGCTTGGCTTGAGCTTGAAGATCCAGGCACCGTAAGGATCGGTATTGAGCAGCTCGGGCGAGCCGCCAAGGTCTTCGTTGACCGCGATCACTTCACCCGCAATCGGGGAGTAGATGTCGGAAGCGGCCTTGACCGACTCCACCACACCGGCTTGGTCACCTGCGGCAAAACGCTTACCGACCTCAGTCAGTTCGACAAACACCACATCACCCAAAGCTTCCTGAGCGTGGTCACTGATGCCCACGGTAACGGTACCGTCGGCTTCCAGACGCGCCCACTCATGGCTTTCGGCAAAACGCAGTTCGGCAGGGATATCACTCATATTCTGTGTCCTCAAGAGAAAGTGTCAGCGGCCAGCGGCCCGCCGCGAAGGGTTAGATCAGGGTTTTGCCATGGCGGACGAAGGTCGGCTTGACCACCCGTACCGGGTACCACTTGCCACGAATCTCTACCTCGGCGCGGTCCGCAGTCGCCATCGGAACACGTGCCAAGGCAATCGACTTGCTAAGCGTAGGAGAAAAACTACCACTGGTGATCTCACCTTCGCCAACATCAGCGATGCGAACCACCTGATGGGCACGCAAGACGCCGCGCTCCTCGAGCACCAGGCCGACCAGTTTATGCTGTACACCACCCGCGAGCTCGGCTTCCAGCGCACTGCGGCCGATGAACTGGCGGTTCGCCGGCTCCCAGGCGATGCTCCAGGCCATGTTCGAGGCCAGCGGGGAAACGTCCTGGTGGATGTCCTGGCCATAAAGGTTCATGCCGGCCTCCAGGCGCAAGGTATCGCGGGCGCCGAGACCGATGGGAGAAATGCCGGCCCCCACCAGGTCGTTGAAAAAACTCGGGGCTTCGTGGGCGGGCAGGACAATTTCCAGCCCGTCTTCACCGGTGTAGCCGGTACGGGCGATGAACCAGTCACCGTCGGCACGACCTTCAAAGGGTTTGAGTTGCTGAATCAATTGGCCACGCGCTTGCGTGACCAGCTCGGCAATCTTGTGCCGGGCCTGGGGGCCCTGGATCGCCAGCATCGCCAGTTCGGGACGCTCATGCAGTTGCACATCGTACTCACCGAGCTGCGCCTGCATCCAGGCCAGGTCCTGATCGCGGGTCGAGGCGTTGAAGACCAGCCGATAACCGTCCTCGACACGGTAGATGATCATGTCGTCGACGATGCCGCCGCGCTCGTTGAGCATGGTGCTGTACAAGGCACTTCCTGTGTCCTGCAAGCGGTCGACGTCATTGGCCAGCAAGCGCTGCAGCCAAGCCTTGGCCTGCGGGCCGGCGACATCGATCACGGTCATGTGGGATACATCGAAGACTCCGCAGTCGCGACGCACCTGATGGTGCTCCTCGACCTGCGAGCCGTAATGCAAAGGCATATCCCAACCGCCAAAATCGACCATCTTCGCGCCAAGGGCGAGATGAAGGTCATACAAAGGCGTGCGCTGTCCCATGGGTTTCTCCTTCCGGGCTTGGCGGAGGTGCGGGCGGGCACTGCACAGCGCGAACACCAGGAAAAGGCATTGCCAGCCGCTCTCAGTTACCCGGTCCGACAGACGGACCGCACCGAATGCCGCGCATTGTAGCCGCATGACGTAGGACTGACACCTAGCTGTTTCGATGGGCCGAACGTCGTATCAATCCGATGACCGGCAGTAGCCCCACCAGCACCAGGGTCAGCGCCGGCAAGGCAGCCCGGGCCCACTCCCCTTCACTGGTCATTTCGAAAATCCGAACCGCCAGCGTGTCCCAGCCGAACGGGCGCATCAGCAGGGTCGCGGGCATTTCCTTGAGCACATCGACGAACACCAGCAACGCCGCACTCAAAGTGCCGGGCAACAGCAGCGGCAGATACACTTTGAAAAACAGTCGTGGCCCACTGACACCAAGACTGCGGGCGGCTTCCGGCAACGACGGGCGAATTCGCGCCAGGCTGCTCTCCAGCGGGCCGTAGGCCACGGCCAGGAATCGCACCAGATACGCCAGCAACAACGCCGCCAGACTGCCCAGCAATAGTGGTTTACCCGCACCACCGAGCAAGGTCGACAGCGGAATGACCAGCTCGCGGTCCAGATAACTGAAAGCAAGCATGATCGACACCGCCAGCACCGAACCGGGCAAGGCATAACCCAGGTTCGCCAGGCCGACACCGGCGCGAATCGGACGAGTCGGTGCCAGGCGCCGGGCAAACGCCAGCAGCAAAGCGACGCAAACGGTGATCAGCGCTGCCAGCCCGCCCAAGTAGAGGGTGTGGACAATCAGCCCGGCGTACCGCTCGTCCAGATCGAAACGCCCACGCTGCCAGAACCATACCAGCAACTGCAGCATCGGGATGACAAACGCACAGGCAAATACCAAAAGGCACCAGCCGCTGGCTGCCACCGCCTTGAAGCCGCGTAGCGTGTACAACGCCTTGACCCGGGGCCGCTCATTGCCGGTCCGCTGGGCGCCCCGGGCGCGCCGTTCGCCGTAAAGCACTACCATCACCGCCAGCAAGAGCAGGCTGGCCAGTTGAGCCGCACTGGAGAGGCTGAAGAAGCCGTACCAAGTCTTGTAGATGGCCGTGGTGAACGTGTCGAAGTTGAACACCGACACCGCGCCGAAATCCGCCAGGGTTTCCATCAACGCCAGCGCCACGCCCGCACCGATGGCTGGCCGGGCCATCGGCAGCGCCACTCGCCAGAATGCCTGCCACGGCGATTGCCCGAGCACCCGGGCCGCCTCCATCAAGCCCTTGCCCTGGGCCAGGAAAGCACTTCGCGCCAGCAGATAAACGTAAGGGTAAAAGACCAGGACCAGCACCAGGATTACCCCACCGGTGGAACGGACCCGGGGCAGGCGCAGGCCGCTGCCGAACCATTCGCGCATCAACGTTTGCACCGGGCCAGCGAAATCCAGCAGGCCAACGAAGACAAACGCCAATACGTAAGCGGGGATCGCAAATGGCAGCATCAACGCCCAATCGAGCCAACGTCGACCGGGGAACTCACAAAGACTGGTGAGCCAAGCCAGGCTGACCCCCAGCAACGTCACACCCACCCCCACACCGAGGATCAGCGTCAGGGTGTTACCCAACAGGCGCGGCATTTGGGTGTCCCACAGGTGGGACCATATCTGTAGGTCGATGCTCTGCCAGGACAACAGCAGGACACTCAAGGGTAACAAGACCAGCGCTGCGACGGCGAAGACCACGGGGTACCAGCGGCGTTGGACGGGGTGGGTCAAGGAGAACGCTCGTTCAAGTGATGATGCCCACGCTACATGTGCACAGATGTCATCGCTGACAAATTACCCATGTGGCGAGGGAGCTTGCTCCCGCTGGGCTACGAAGTAGCCCCAGATTCTGGATCATGGCCTTTCAGGTAGATCCTCGGGGGGAGGGCTTCGCCCTCCAGCGGGAGCAAGCTCCCTCGCCACAAAAGCCTTGGCCAACGCTTAGTTCCAGCCAGCCCGATCCATCAACCGAATCGCTTCAGCCTGGCGTTTACCCGCCACTTCCACCGGCAAGGTGTCAGCCTTGAACTTGCCCCATGCAGCCACTTCCTTGGAAGGTTCCACTTTCGGGTTGGCCGGGAACTCCTGGTTCACGTCAGCGAAAATGTTCTGGGCCTCGGGCGTGGTCATCCACTCCACCAGCTTCTTCGCAGCTTCCGGATGCGGCGCGTGCTTGGTCAGGCCGATGCCCGAGAGATTGATGTGCACACCACGGTCGGCCTGGTTCGGCCAGAACAGTTTGACCTTCAGGTCCGGCTTCTGCTGGTGCAGGCGGCCGTAGTAGTAAGTGTTGACGATGCCAACGTCGCATTGCCCGGCGTTGATCGCCTCAATCAGCGCGGTGTCGTCGGAGAACACATCAGTGGACAGGTTCTTGACCCAGCCCTTGATGATTTGCTCGGTTTTTTCCGCACCGTGGGTTTCGATCAGGGTGGCAGTCAGGGACTGGTTGTAGACCTTTTTCGAGGTGCGCAGGCACAGACGGCCTTCCCATTCCTTGCCGGCCAGGGCTTCGTAAGTCGTCAGCTCTGTCGGCTTGACTCGGTCGGTGGAGTAGACAATGGTCCGCGCCCGCAGGCTCAGGCCGGTCCAGGCGTGGGAAGAGGCGCGGTATTGAGCCGGGATGTTGGCGTCGATCACCGGGGAGGTGAATGGCTGGAGAATGCCCATCTGCTCAGCCTGCCAGAGGTTGCCGGCGTCGACGGTAAGCAGCAGGTCGGCGGTGGCGTTTTCGCCTTCGGCCTTGATCCGCTGCATCAGCGGCGCTTCCTTGTCGGTGATGAACTTCACCGATACCCCGGTTTTCTTCGTGTAGGCATCGAAGACCGGTTTGATCAACTCATCGATGCGTGAAGAGTAGACCACCACCTCATCGGCGGCCTGGGCGGCAGTGGTGCCGATCAGGGTCAAGGCAAGGGCGGACAGCAAGCGCTTGGAAGCCAACATGGGAGCGGTCTCTCAATGGTGAACGAGCGCAAATGATAAGGACTCACATTTGCCTTCTCAATCGAACAGTTGCCCGACACGTTTCCAAATGTTGCACAAATAGAAACCAGACAACTGCTCCTGACTCATCGCCCGGCCATTAAATCTCAGGCCTTGGCCAACGCCGGCAAATCTCCAATCAACCCCAGCGCCTCGCGCACGAACAGCGCCTTGACCTCGGGCAGGCTGTCCACCAGTTTCAGCCCGGTGTTACGCAACCAGCGCACCGGCAATGGATCGGCCTGGAACAACCGCTCGAAACCTTCCATCGCCGCCATCAACGCCAGGTTGTGGGGCATGCGTCGCCGCTCATAGCGGCTCAACACCTTCACGTCCGCCAGGCGCTCGCCGCGCCCGACCGCCTGCAATAGCACCTCGGCCAGCACGGCGGCGTCGAGGAAACCCAGGTTGACCCCCTGCCCGGCCAACGGATGAATGGTATGGGCCGCATCGCCGATCAGCGCCAGCCCTTCAGCCACATAGCGCTTGGCGTGACGTTGGCGCAGCGGTACGCACAGGCGTGGATCGACGCTGAGCACCGTACCCAGTTGGCCTTCGAATGCCCGTTCCAATTCGCTGCAGAATTCACTGTCATCGAGGGCCATCAAGCGCTGCGCCTCGCCCGGGGTGGTGGACCAGACGATCGAGCACCAGTCGTGCTGACCGTCGCGTTCCAGCGGCAGGAACGCCAGCGGACCGTTGTCGGTGAAGCGCTGCCATGCCGTCATTCGGTGCGGCCGGGCACTGCGCACGCTGGTGACGATGGCATGGTGCAGGTAATCCCACTCTCGCGTGGCGACGCCCGTCAGGCGACGCACGGCGGAATTCGCGCCATCGGCGGCGATGACCAAAGGCGCCCGCAACGTGCGGCCGTCGGCCAGGGTCAGCAGCCAGTCATCGCCGGAGCGGCGCATCTGCTCCAATCGCGAGTTGGCCAGCAAACCGAGGTCGCAGTCATGCAGTCGGTCCAGCAAAGCGTCCTGCACGACGCGGTTCTCGACGATGTGCCCGAGCACCTCGGCATGCAGGCTGGCGGCCGAGAAATGGATCTGCCCGGTGCCGCTGCCGTCCCAGACGTGCATGTCGGCATAAGGGCTGGCGCGCCGGGCGGTGATGCCGTCCCAGACACCCAGGCGATCGAGGATCCGCTGGCTGGCCGTCGACAAGGCACTGACCCGCGGCTCGAACGCGGCCTGGGGATCGAAGGGTTTGACGCTCATCGGGCTGCCGTCGAGCAACAGCACTTGCAGGCCACTGCCCTGTAAAGCCAGGGCCAGGGCACTGCCGACCATACCGGCACCGACAATCAGCAGATCTGCACGCAATTCCATGCTTCAAGCCTGTTTTGCTGGCGACGTGAGCCGCCCATGAAAAGAATGATCAACTTCACACCGCCGGCATCACACATCTGGACGCGTCCCCAGACCCATTGCCTGGCGGGCGAACCAGCGCTTGGCCGGCGGCAGCAAGTCGAGACCCAGCAGGCCAAGGTTGCGGCCCAGGGATACCAGTGGCAGGCTGCTGCCGAACAGGCGCGTGACTTGGTCGGAGAAGCCCACGGTCAAGGCCTGGTCCATTCGCTGGTGCTCACGATAGGCCTGCAATACGGCAAAGTCGCCAGGCTCGCTGTCACTGTCAAGCAAGGCGTCGGCCAGGGCCTGGGCATCACGCAGAGAGAGGTTGAACCCTTGCCCGGCAATCGGATGCAGGCTGTGGGCGGCATTGCCAAGGATCGCCAGATGGGGACGAACCTGTTCTTCGGCCTCCACCAGCGCCAACGGATACAGATGCCGCGCACCCACCTGCTTCAGCGTGCCCAGGCGGTAACCGAATACGCCCTGCAACTCGCTGAGGAAGCTGCGCTCGTCAAGGGCTGCCAACCGTTGTGCATCCATGCCCGGGCGGGTCCAGACAAGCGCGCAACGATTATCCGGCAACGGCAACAATGCCATCGGACCGTCATCGGTGAAACGTTCGAAGGCCACGCCATTGTGGGCTTCGCTGGGTGTGATATTGGCGATCAACGCGCTCTGGTCATAGGGCCGATTGCGCACGCCGACGCCCAACTGCTCGCGCAGGCCGGAACGACCGCCGTCAGCCAGCACGGCAAGATCGCATTCCAGGGTGGTTTCATCGTCAAGGGTCAGGCGATAGCCGCCCACCAGTGGCTCCATGCGGGTGACCTGCGCCGGGCAGCGCCAGCTGACCACTTCCCTGTCCAGGCCTTGCCACAGGCAATGGCCAAGCCAGGCGTTCTCCACCACGTAGCCCAGGGCCGGCACGCCTTCTTCCATGGCCGACAAGCGCGCCGTGGAAAACCGCCCGCGATCAGACACGTGGATCTGCTTGATCGGCTCGGCACGACGGGAAATTTCCTGCCAGACACCCAGGCGCTGGTAAATCTGCCGGGCACCGTAGGACAACGCCGAGGATCGCGCATCGTAGCTTGGCTGCCAGGCGTCGCCGGGGGCGAAGGGCTCGATCAGCATGATCGTCCAGCCCCGGGCCTTGGCGCCAGCCTGCAAGGCCAGGGCCAGGCTTGCACCGACCAGGCCGCCGCCGATGATCGCCAGGTTGACCCGGCTCATGCCGCGTGAGTCCGTGCGGCGGCCATCAGGGCCTCGATGTCGGCGACCGTTTTCGGCACGCCGTGGCTCAGGATTTCACAACCGGTTTTGGTCACTACCACGTCATCCTCGATGCGCACGCCAATGCCGCGCCATTTTTTCGCTACGCTGCGGTTATTCGGACTGACGTAGATGCCCGGCTCCACGGTCAGCGTCATGCCAACCTCCAGGACCCGCCATTCGCCGCCGACCCGGTATTCGCCCACGTCATGCACGTCCATGCCCAGCCAGTGGCCGGCGCGGTGCATGTAAAAGGCCCGGTAGGCTTCGCTGGCGATCAGCTCGTCCACCTCGCCTTGCAGCAAGCCCAAGCGTACCAGGCCCTCGGTAATGACCCGGACCGTCGCTTCATGAGCCTGGTTCCAATGTTTGTCCGGCGCAATCTCGGCAAAAGCAGCTTCCTGGGCCGCCAGGACCACTTCGTAGATCGCCTTCTGTTCTGGCGAATACTTGCCGCTGACCGGCCAGGTACGGGTGATGTCACTGGCGTAGCAGTCGATTTCACAACCGGCGTCGATCAATACCAGGTCGCCATCCTTGAGCAGTGCGTCGTTCTGCTGGTAGTGCAGGATGCAGCTGTTGCGCCCCGCCGCGACGATTGAACCATACGCCGGCATTTTCGCTCCGCCCTTGCGGAACTCATAATCGAGCTCGGCTTCCAGGCTGTACTCATACAACCCCGGGCGCGCCGCCTGCATCGCCCGGATATGGGCCTGGGCGGAAATTCGTGCCGCTTCGCGCATCACTTTCACCTCTGCCGCCGATTTATACAGGCGCATGTCGTGCAGCAAATGATCCAGGGCAACGAATTCGTTCGGCGGCTGGGCGCCGAGGTGGGCCTTGGAGCGAATCACGTTGATCCACTCCATCAGGTGCCGATCGAACTCAGGGTTGCTGCCCATGGCCGAATACACTCGGTCACGGCCCTCGATCAGGCCCGGCAGGATGTCGTCGATGTCGGTGATGGGAAACGCGTCGTCGGCGCCGTAGTCACGGATCGCCCCTTCCTGGCCGGCCCGCAGGCCGTCCCACAATTCGCGCTCGGCGTTGCGCTCGCGACAGAACAGGATGTACTCGCCGTGGGCCCGGCCGGGCATCAGCACCAGCACCGCCTGCGGCTCGGGGAAGCCGCTGAGGTATTGGAAGTCGCTGTCTTGACGGTACACATGCTCGACGTCGCGGTTGCGGATCGCAACGGCGGCGGCGGGCAGGATTGCGATGCTGTTGGGTTCCATCTGCGCCATCAGGGCCTTGCGGCGACGGCTGTATTCCGATTTCGGGATATGAATCATGGGCAGACGGTGTTCCCTCTAAAAATTAATGCAAGGATGGCTTGGCGGCCGCTGCATCGGTTTTCTTGGTCTCGGTGAACAGCAGCAATGGTGCGACCCGCAGGTACTCCATCACTTCCATGTAGTCGCTTTCGCCGTCATCGGACTCTTCCAGGGCATCCTGGACCTGAGAGATCGCAGCCAAGTCTTGCAACACTTCCTTGGCCTCGTCGCTCAACGCGTATTCGCGACGGGTCAGACCGAAGCCGGCAAGGAAACCCTGGCACCACTGGCCCAGCGCAGCGGCGCGGTCGGCCAACGGTGCGTCATCCGTGGGCAACAGCAGAACGACGGTCATGTCGTCGCTGGTCAACTCGCCCTTGACCATTTCCTGCAGCCCGATCAGGGCATTGCGAACGTTGTCCGCCGGCTCGCCTTCAAGCAGCTCGGCGGCGTCGGCCAACCAGCCGTCGGCCTCGAAACCGGCACCGGCGCAACTGCGGCCGAGCAACAGGCCATGGAGTTCGGCAGGCGAGACGGGATGGCCACTGGTGCTCAGCAGGGTGGAGAAAGCTTGATACGGGGAATTCTGAATGGGCATGGGCAGCTAGGCGCCAGACGGCGCTATGTCTAGAATGGAGGCCTTGTATCCTACATCGACAGACTCGCCAAGACTATCAGAGGCTGTGCGACCTACATCCCCCATCAGACACAATCTTCAGTGGACACAATGGAAGACAACGACCTGCAAGCGCTGATGGCCAGACTCGAGTTGCTAATTGACCGGGTCGAGCAACTTAAGAGCCAAAACGGACTCCTATTAGCTCAGGAAAAGACCTGGCGCGAGGAACGCGCGCACCTCATTGAAAAAAACGAAATCGCCCGGCGTAAGGTCGAATCGATGATTTCGCGCCTCAAGGCCCTGGAGCAAGACTCATGAGTTCAAGCAATAGCGTTACCGTGCAGATCCTCGATAAAGAATATTCGATCATCTGTCCCCAGGAAGAGCGTAGCAATCTGGTGAGCGCCGCCCGCTACCTGGACGGCAAGATGCGCGAGATCCGCAGCAGCGGCAAAGTCATCGGCGCCGACCGCATCGCCGTGATGGCTGCCTTGAACATTACCCACGACCTGCTTCATCGCCAGGATACGCCGGACCTGCAGGTCAGCGGCTCGACTCGTGAACAGGTGCGCGACCTGCTCGACCGGGTGGATCTGGTGCTGGCCACCGATCCGGACGTCAGCAAGGGCTGATTCGCGAGGCTGCCTGGGGTATACTCGCGTCACTCCCTGGGGTGCTTGCCAGTTGGTGATGTCCCTGAGCCGATACGCACAACCATGGAGGTTGCACGTTGGGCCGGTGTGCATGTCCGCTTGACGGAAAGCCTTAACGCCCCCTGCAACTTCCACCTTGAACTTTCGGGTTCAAGGGCTAAGCCGACAGCGGTTCATCCGGGGAGCCTGATTTAAAACAATGCCAGTCCAGGTGGACTGGCATTGTTATTTGCGCCGCCGGCATTTCTGAGCGTCCGGTTTTGCGGTTACGCTGTGCTGCCATCGCCACTGCGTGAAGCCTGGACATGACCGAACCCGCGCTGCTGCCCCGCCCGCAACTTCGACGCCTGCTGCGCCAGGCCCGTCGCGCCCTGACGCCCGCCCAGCAACGGCAAGCCGCCCGCGGGCTCTACAAGCAATTGGCCCAGCACCCGCTGTTTCGCCGCGCCCGACACATCGCCCTGTACCTGCCCAACGATGGCGAGATTGACCCGCGCCTGCTGCTGCGCGCCGCCCAGCGTCGAGGCAAGGTCACTTATCTGCCGGTGCTCAGTCCGTGGCCGCAAACCAAGATGGTTTTTCAACGCATTCACCCAGGCGAAAAAATGCAGCCCAACCGTTTTCGCATCCCTGAGCCACGCAAGAACATCGCCCGTCAACGCAAGGTCTGGACATTGGATCTGGTGTTGTTGCCGCTGGTGGGGTTCGATGATGCCGGAGGCCGGCTGGGCATGGGCGGCGGCTTCTATGACCGCAGCCTGGCGTACCTTGGACGACGCAAGCAGTGGCGCAAGCCAACGCTGCTGGGGCTGGCCCATGAATGTCAGAAGGTCGAACGATTGGCACAGGCAAGCTGGGACGTGCCGCTGCAGGGAACGGTCAGCGACAGGCGTTGGTATCTGGCACAGTAGACGCCGCGAGAATCAGCGGCGCCTGGAAGACAGGTTCAGCGTTTGAGCGATGGCGCGGGCTGGATGACATCCACCGGCGCGTCGGTCTTGTTGGCCCACAAGCTTTGGGCGTAACCCGTGGTCACGACGCCGAGGCCGAACAGAATGACTAAGATCCACAACAAATCCGGTTTGCGTTTCATCGATTGCCCCCCTCAAGGCATATCACACACGATGACAGCAGCGGTTTTCTTATTGGCCGTGCAGCAGCGTCAAGCTTGGAAGGCCGGCATTTTGCGGCAACCTGCTCCGACACGCAAACGCTGGCGTCAACCGACTGTCGGTTTGTCATAAAATCGCTGAACTTTTTTATCGATATCGCCCAGGAGTAGAAGTCATGGCCTATTGGCTGATGAAATCCGAGCCCGACGAATTGTCCATCCAAGGCCTGGAAAAGCTCGGCCAAGCGCGCTGGGACGGGGTTCGCAACTACCAGGCGCGCAATTTCCTGCGGGCCATGGCGGTGGGCGACGGGTTCTTTTTCTACCATTCCAGTTGCCCGGAGCCAGGCATTGCCGGAATCGGCAAAATCATCAAGGCCGCTTACCCCGATCCAACGGCGCTGGAGCCTGGCAGCCATTACTTCGATGCCAAGGCCAGCCCGGATAAAAACCCCTGGACTGCAATCGATGTGGCCCATGTCGAAACCTTTCCCCGAGTGCTGAAGCTTGACTATCTCAAGCAACAGGCCGCCCTGGCCGACATGCCGCTGGTGCAGAAAGGCTCGCGACTGTCGGTGATGCCAGTGACGGCCGAGCAATGGGCGGCGGTGATTGCCTTGCGCTGATCATCCATGTGTTGATGGATATCAAACTGGGGTGCTCGTGGGGCCGGCAAACTGCAATGCTATAGCCGCAGGATGCCGGACATGTCGACCAACCCTCGTACCTCTCGTTTTTTTGTCTTCGCCTTGATGGCTGTGTTGCTCGCCGCCGGTGGGTTCGGCTATTGGAAGTCGCGGCATGATCGCCTGCCAGAAGGCCTGAGCATGGGCAACGGTCGCCTTGAAGCCACCGAAGTCCAGATCGCCAGCAAGACACCCGGACGCCTGGCCGAGGTGCATGTCGATGAAGGCGACAACGTCCTCAAGGGTCAATTGCTGGCGCGCATGGACACCCGCACCCTGGAGGCCCAGCGCAACCAGGCCGAGGCCGAGGTGGTGCGCGCCCGGGAAAATCTCGCCGCCACCGAGGCCAATGTGCAGTTGCGCCAGAGCGAGCAATTACTCGCCCACCAGGAACTCAAACGGACCCAGGAACTGTTCAAGCGCGGTTACGCCAGCGCCCAGGTCATCGACCAGCAGCAGGCCCGCGTCGACACCGCCAACGCCGCCGTCACCGCTGCCCGGGCCCAGGTGTCGGCGGCGACTGCGGCCATCGGCGCGACCCAGGCCCAGGTGGCCCAGCTGACTAGCGAAATAGACGACAGCAGCTTGCGTGCACCCATCGACGGCGTGATCCAGCTACGCCTGGCCGAGCCGGGCGAAGTGCTGGGCGCTGGTGGACGGGTGCTGTTGATGATCGATCCGAACGACCAGTACATGAACCTCTATCTATCGGCTTCCGTGGCCGGGAAACTGGCGGTGGGCGATGAAGCGCGACTGCTGCTCGACGCCCTGCCCGAGCGACCGTTGCCGGCAAAAGTCAGCTTCGTCGCGGCCAAATCCCAATTCACCCCCAAGGAGGTCGAAACCCGTGATGAGCGCCAGAAGCTGGTGTTCCGCGTCAAACTGCGCCTGACTTCACCCGGGGAAGTCCCCCAGGCCAAACCCGGCATGCCCGGCGCCGGTTACGTGCGCACCAACCCCATCGACTGGCCGGCCAACTTGCAATGAGCGCCAGCGTCGACCCACCGGCACTGCATGCCTCGGGCCTTGAGCACCGCTACGGCCAGCATGTCGCCCTGAGCGATATCGCCTTCAGCTTGCCGGTCGGCACCCGCTGCGGCCTGATCGGCCCGGACGGTGCTGGCAAGTCGAGCCTGCTGGGGCTGATTGCCGGGGTCAAGAAGCTCCAGCACGGCCAACTGGAGGTACTGGGCGCCTCGATCGAGGATCGACGCCATCGCAACACCCTCTATCGACGTATTGCCTTCATGCCTCAAGGACTGGGAGGCAACCTTTATCCTGACTTGTCGATACGCGAGAACATCCGGTTTTTCGGCACGCTGTTCGGGTTATCGCGCTCAGAATGTGAACAACGCATGGGCCAATTGCTGCTGGCGACCGATCTGCAGCGTTTTGCCGAGCGTCCGGCAGGCAAATTGTCCGGTGGCATGAAACAAAAGCTCGGCCTGTGTTGCGCGCTGATCCACGAGCCGGACCTGCTGATTCTCGACGAACCCACCACCGGCGTAGACCCGTTGTCCCGGCGACGCTTTTGGGAGTTGATAGCGGACGTACGCCGACAACGGCCGCAACTGACCCTGCTGGTTGCCACGGCTTATATGGAAGAGGCCGAACAATTCGAGCATTGCCTGATGCTCGATAACGGTCGCTTGATCGCCCAAGGTTTAAGCGCTGAACTGGCCGCAGCCACGCCCGACGGCAAGCTCGACGCGGCGTTCACCCATTTCCAGGGTGACAGCGGCCGCAACACCGAGCCACTGAAGATCCCGCCCAGGACCGACGACACCACCGACATCGCCATCGAAGCTCACGACCTGACCCTGCGCTTTGGTGACTTCACCGCCGTCGACAAGGTCAGCTTTGCCATTGGTCGCGGTGAGATCTTCGGTTTCCTGGGTTCCAACGGTTGCGGCAAGACCACCACGATGAAAGTGCTGACCGGACTGATGCCCGCCAGCGAAGGCAGCGCCCGACTGCTGGGCAATCCAGTCAACGCCAAGGACCTCGCCACCCGCAAACGCGTAGGGTTCATGTCCCAGAGCTTTTCACTGTATGGCGAATTGAGCGTGCGCCAGAACCTGGCCCTGCACGCGAAACTGTTCGACCTGCCAAAGTCCGAAAGCAGCAGCCGTATCGAAGAACTGATCCAGCGCTTCAACCTCCAGGACCTCGCCGACCAACCTTGCGGCGCATTACCCCTGGGCCTGCGCCAGCGCTTGTCCCTCGCGGTGGCGGTGCTGCATCGCCCGGAAGTGCTGATTCTCGATGAACCGACTTCAGGGGTTGATCCGGCAGCGCGGGATGACTTCTGGCGGTTGCTGATCGAGCTGTCTCGCGAACAAGGCGTGACGATTTTTCTCTCCACCCACTTCATGAACGAAGCCCAACGTTGCGACCGCATTTCACTGATGCATGCCGGCAAGGTCCTGGCCTGCGACACTCCTGCGGCGTTGCAGAAGCAGTTCAACGGCCCGACTCTGGAAGCAGCCTTCGTCACCTGCCTGGAACACGCCCAAGGCGAGGCGCAGCAGGACAGCGCCCCCGTGACCCTCGACCACGCCGACGTCCCGCAGGACCGCCACGGCCTCAGCCTCGGCCGCCTGTTGGCTGTTGCCAGTCGGGAAGGCAAGGAACTGCTGCGCGACAAGGTGCGCATGGCCTTCGCCCTGCTCGGCGCCCTGTTCATGATGGTGATTTTCGGCTACGGCATCTCCCTGGATGTGGAAAAACTCGCGTTCGCCGTGTTTGACCAGGATCAGAGCCCGCAAAGTCGCGCTTACCTGGAAGCTTTCCGCAGCTCGCGCTATTTCGACGAACAGCCGGTTATCCAAAATGCGAACGAGCTGCATCGGCGCCTGCAGCACTCGGACATCAAGCTGGCCCTGGAAATACCACCCGGCTTCGGTCGTGACCTGTACGCCGGTCGACAGCCCACCGTCGGCGCCTGGCTGGACGGCGGCATGCCGTTCCGCGCCGAGACCAGTCGCAACTACGTCCAGGCCGTGCATCAGGCCAATCTCGAGCAATGGGTCGAACAGAGCAGTCCGGCGCGAATCCCGCAAACCGCGGTCAAGTTGGAAACCCGGTTTCGCTACAACCAGGACGTGGTCAGCGTGAACGCCATCGGCCCGGGGGTGATGGCGCTGATCCTGGCGTTCATTCCGGCGATGTTGACCGCCCTGGGCATCGTGCGGGAAAAGGAACTGGGTTCGATCACCAATTTCTACGCCACGCCGTTGACCCGCCTGGAGTTCCTGCTGGGTAAACAAGTGCCCTACCTGGCCGTCAGCCTGATCAACCTGGCCCTGCTGACGGCGATGAACCGCTGGCTGTTCGGCGTGCCGTTCAAGGGCAGCGGCCTGACGCTGGCACTGGGCGGCCTGCTCTACGTGCTGGCGACCACCAGCATGGGCCTGCTGATCTCGGCGTTCACCCGCACCCAGATCGCGGCGATCCTCGGCACCATGATCATTACCAGCCTACCGACTATCCAGTTCTCGGGGCTGATCGTGCCACGTTCCTCCCTGGAAGGCGCCGCATCGGTGATGGGCCAGCTGTTTCCCGCCGGTTATTTCCTGGACATCGCCGTCGGCACTTTCACCAAGGCCCTGGACCTGCGCCAGTTATGGCCGCAATGCCTGGCGCTGTTCGGGTTCTTCCTGGGGTTCACCGGGCTCAGCCTGGTCATGCTGAAGAAGCAGGAGGCCTGATGCATACGCTTTCACATATCTGGCGTCTTGGGCTCAAGGAGCTGACCAGCCTGCGGTACGACTCCGTCCTGCTGCTGTTTCTGGGCTACGCCTTCACCGTGGCGATCTATATGCCGGCGGCGGGTTCGGTGATCGGCGTCCACAACGCCAGCGTAGCGATCGTGGATGAAGACCAGAGCCACCTCTCACGCGAGCTGGCCCAGGTCCTGCGACCGCCGGAATTTCAAACCCCGGTAGCACTGCCCTATGCCGAACTGGACAAAGTCATGGACAGTGGCCGCTACACCTTTGTCATCAACGTGCCCGCCAACTTCCAGGCCGACCTGCTCGCCGGACGCGAACCGGCGCTGCAACTAAACGTCGATGCCACAGCAATGAGCCAGGCGTTCATGGGCGCCGGTTACATCGGGCGGATTTTCCAGCAGGAACTGCTGACCTACAGCGGCCAGACGCAAACGAGCGAACAAACGCCCGTGAGGCTGACCACCCGCGCACTGTTCAACACCAACCTTGAGGGCGGATGGTTTCTGGCGGTGATCCAGATCGTCAACAACATTACGATCCTGGCCATCATCCTGACGGGGACCGCATTGCTGCGCGAGCGTGAGCACGGCACCCTCGATCACTTGTTGGTGCTACCGCTGACAGCGCTGGAAATCATGCTGGCAAAGATCTGGAGCAACATGCTGGTGGTGGTGGTGTGCACCTGGGCATCGCTGGAAATCATCGTCAAGTTCGCATTGGGAGTCCCGCTTGCCGGCTCCATGTTGCTGTTCCTGCTGGTGACCGCGCTCTACCTGTTCGCCAGTACCGCCCTGGGTATCTTCCTTGCCACCCTGGCCCGTTCGACGCCGCAGTTCGGTTTACTGTCGATCCCGGTCATCATCCCGATGCTGCTGTTGTCGGGCGGCAGCACGCCGCTGGACAGCATGCCGCAATGGCTGCAATGGGTGATGCAGGGCTCGCCATCGACCCATTTCGTCAGCCTCAGCGCGGCGATTCTGTTCCGTGACGCAGGGGTTGAGGTGGTCTGGCCGGACATGCTGGCGCTGGCGGTCATCGGGCTTTTGTTCTTTGCCATCGCCCTGGGGCGGTTTCGCAAAAGCCTGGCGTCTTGATGAAAAAACGCCGCCTTCAGCAACGCCTGCGCAATCGTGGCATTGAACAAAGGCGGCGTTCCTGACGGCTTATTGAATGATCAGGTTGTTGAACAACAGATCATCCACCATCGGCTTGCCGGTTTCGTCGTTCATGACCTGCTGGGTCTGCTTCAACGCTTCCTGGCGCAGCTTTTCCTTGGCCTCCAGATTATTCATGCCCTCAGTGGTCTGCTGGGCGAACAGCGCCACCAACTGGTTACGAATCAGCGGCTCGTTGGCCTTCACCGCTGCGGCGGCGGCATCGCCGGTCACGCGCAGGGCCACGTCGGCCTTGTAGACCTTCAGCTTCGCTGTACCGTCCAAGCCATAATTGCCCACGAACGGAGGGCTGAGGGTGATGTAACTGACCTTCGGTGCCTCGCCTTCCTTCGCTTCCTTGGCCTCTTCGGCCATCGCTACCACAGGCAACGACAGGGCCAGCATCAACATGATCCGCGCTTTCACAATTGACTCCTCATCCGGTTTGCGGCCCAGCATACCGCCCCGCCGTTCAAGCACAAGCTTATAGCCGGCTATCAGGACAGGGCATGCTCGTTGACCCATTGACTCTCACACCTACACTATCGGCCATCACTCCCAAAGGAATAGCCCTGATGAAAGCCGTGCTGTGCAAAGAATTCGGCCCCGCCGAATCGCTGGTGCTGGAAGACGTCGCCAGCCCTGTCGCAAAGAAGAACGAAGTGCTGCTGGATGTGCACGCCGCCGGGGTGAATTTCCCTGACACGCTGATCATCGAGGGCAAGTATCAATTCAAACCACCTTTCCCGTTTTCCCCCGGTGGCGAAGCAGCGGGCGTTGTCAGCGCGGTGGGCGAAAAAGTCAGCCACCTGAAGGTCGGTGACCGGGTCATGGCATTGACCGGCTGGGGCAGCTTTGCCGAACAGGTGGCAGTACCGGGCTACAACGTGCTGCCGATCCCGGCGTCCATGGACTTCAACACCGCTGCTGCCTTCAGCATGACCTACGGCACCTCGATGCATGCCCTCAAGCAACGGGCCAATCTGCAACCTGGCGAAACCCTGCTGGTGCTCGGCGCATCTGGCGGGGTCGGCCTCGCGGCGGTGGAAATCGGCAAGGCCATGGGCGCCCGGGTGATCGCGGCCGCCAGCAGCGCGGAAAAGCTCGCCGTGGCCAAGGCGGCGGGCGCCGATGAATTGATCAACTACAGCGAAACCAGCCTCAAGGACGAAATCAAGCGCCTCACCGATGGCCAAGGCGCCGATGTGATCTACGACCCAGTGGGCGGCGACCTGTTCGACCAAGCCATCCGCGCCATCGCCTGGAATGGCCGGCTGTTGGTAGTCGGCTTCGCCAGCGGGCGCATACCCGAACTGCCGGTGAACCTGGCCCTGCTCAAGGGTGCCGCCGTAGTGGGCGTGTTCTGGGGCTCCTTCGCCCAGCGCCAGCCCCAGGACAATGCCGCCAACTTCCAGCAATTGTTCGGTTGGTTCGCCGAGGGCAAGCTCAAGCCTTTGGTTTCGCAGCTGTACCCACTGAGCAACGCGGCCCAAGCGATCAATGACCTGGGGCAGCGCAAGGCCGTGGGGAAGGTGGTTGTGCAGGTGCGTTGACGTTGTCACAGCGGTCCAGGCGCCAGAGGCTCCGGACCGCTCCAGGCAAGCACTAAAGCAACTCACGCACCTCCTTTGGCAACATTCGCACATACCGCGACGCCGGGTAGCTCCCGCAACGCTGTACGATCCAGGGCACGTGCCGATTGAATTTGGCGATCAGGGCCAACCGTTCGGCATCCGGAAGCTGTTTCACAAAAAACACATTGGACAGGTAACGACGCGTGTAATCGAAAGGCAGCAGGTCCAGCAGAAACAGCTGGTCCCTGGCATGCGCATTGATCTCCGAACATCGCCAGGTCTTGATCCATTTATTAGCGTCAAGGGGCACGTCATCCAGGCGGAACTCCATCGGCGCCACGGCTTGCGCCTGCGCAGGATGGTCGTTGTCCACTGTCCAGGGCTTGAAGCGCCACTGGTCCACGGCCTTTCGTGCGGCGTCGGCAAAGTCGGGATGATCGCTCTGCAGAATCGCAATCTCATCGACATGGCCGTCGGCATGCACCGTGAAGCCAACCCTCACCCCCCCCATGACGCCTGTTCGGGCGAGGGCCGTCGGGTAGACCGGCTTGGGATTGTTCTCGGGCACCAACAGCACATCAGCCGCCCAACTCGCACCGCACAAACACAGCAACAGCATCACAACACACCCTCGCATCCCCATTCCCTCCCCTGAATGCCAAGACCTGGCAAGAACGTAAAGGGTAAAGGGCGAGGCTTATGGGCTAAATGGCGAGACTTCCCATTGGGTTGAAGGATGTTTCCCACTGTCTTGTCCCGCATCCAACGATGTGACGCATGAAAGAGCATCGGGCGACATTTCCCACAACGCCACCTACTTATTCCTGAGCGACATGTTCACTTAAGAACATTCGATAAGGAAAATTTCCCCTGTTTAACCGATAAGAAGCAATGCTATTTTCGGTAACGAAACTGTAACATTCGCATCCGCAGTCATAACAAGAACCTGGAGCCCTTGAATGTTTGCTTTCTTTCGTCCTGCCGCTCATCAGGCGTCCCTGCCTGAAGAAGAAATAGACAGCACCTACCGACGCCTTCGCTGGCAGATCTTCGCCGGCATTTTCATTGGCTACGCAGGGTATTACCTGCTGCGCAAGAACTTTTCCCTGGCCATGCCGTACCTGATCGATGAGGGTTATACCCGGGGTCAGTTGGGCCTGGCCATGTCGGCCATCGCCATCGCCTATGGGCTTTCGAAGTTTCTGATGGGCCTGGTGTCCGACCGCTCCAATCCGCGCTACTTCCTGCCGTTCGGCTTGCTGGTCTCGGCAGGGGTGATGTTCGTGTTCGGTTTCGCGCCTTGGGCGACGTCCAGCGTGACCATGATGTTCATCCTGCTGTTCATCAACGGCTGGGCCCAAGGCATGGGCTGGCCGCCAAGTGGGCGAACCATGGTGCACTGGTGGTCACAGAAAGAACGCGGCGGCGTGGTCTCGGTGTGGAACGTGGCGCACAACGTCGGCGGCGGCCTGATTGGCCCGCTGTTCCTGCTGGGGATGGGCTGGTTCAATGACTGGCACGCGGCATTCTATGTGCCCGCTACCGTAGCGCTGGCCGTGGCCGTATTTGCCTTCATGACCATGCGCGATACCCCGCAATCGGTGGGGCTGCCGCCGATCGAGAAATACAAGAACGACTATCCGGAAGGCTACGACGCCAGTCACGAGGACGAATTCAGCGCCAAAGAAATCTTCGTCAAGTATGTGCTGCGCAATAAAATGCTCTGGTACATCGCCATGGCCAACGTGTTTGTTTATCTGCTGCGCTACGGCGTGCTCGACTGGGCGCCGACCTACCTCAAGGAAGCGAAAGGCTTCACGGTGGATAAAAGCTCCTGGGCCTACTTCTTCTACGAGTGGGCAGGCATTCCCGGCACGCTGCTGTGCGGCTGGATGTCGGACAAGATCTTCCGCGGCAACCGTGGCCTGACGGGCATGGTGTTCATGGCACTGGTGACCGTGGCAACGCTGGTGTACTGGCTCAACCCGGCCGGTAACCCGACCGTCGACATGATCGCCCTGGTTTCCATCGGCTTCCTGATCTACGGCCCGGTGATGTTGATCGGTCTGCAAGCATTGGAACTGGCACCGAAGAAAGCCGCCGGTACTGCTGCGGGCTTCACGGGTCTGTTTGGATACCTGGGGGGCTCGGTCGCGGCCAGCGCCGCCATGGGCTACACCGTGGACCATTTCGGCTGGGACGGTGGTTTTGTGCTGTTGATCGGTGCCTGTCTGCTGGCGATGGTGTTCCTCGCGCCAACCCTATGGCACAAGCAAATCGCCAGTCAGAGCCGCGAAGCGGTCGCCTGATCCAGGGCTGACTTGCAGCGCTTGAGCCGCGCCTCCAGATTCCGGTCTGGCATGGCGTGGCTGCGCAGGGCGTGGATGGTCTGCTCGACATAATCGCGGGTGGTGCCGTAGCGCCCACAGGCGCTTTCGAACACCTGGCTCAGTACATGGTCCGGCAAGTTGCCGGCGTAGCTGGGCAGGTGTCGCTCCAGGACAAATCCCAAGGCTTGTACCCGACTGCCATCCTCAAGACGGCAACTGAGCCAATGTGGCCGATAGGACGGGAACGGCATCTCGCGTTGCCACAAGGCAAACAGCGAGTCCTCGAGATTCTCTTGCGGCAAGCGATAAGCGAAACCGCTGCAAGAGCCGCCGCGATCCAGCCCGAATACCAATCCCGGCAACTCCGGGGTGCCACGGTGTTCATGGGACCACAAATACAACCCGCGATGATAACCATGGACCCGGCCGCGCATTCGCTCCACCGCCGTGCATTCCGGCCGCCAGATCAAAGAGCCGTAAGCGAACAGCCAGACCGGACCGCCCAAGTGAAGGCCCATGGTCGATTGCATCGAGGCGAGCAATTGTTCACGGGTCAGCTGTGGCCCCAAGTCGAGTCGTGGCGGGTACGGTGCACAGGTGATGGCGGATTCGATAACGGTCATGGCCGGTAGCGTTTGGCTCCTCGCGGTTCAGAAAGTGGGATAGCGCGCCGTCATGGCGCTGACGCTTGGCAAAACCAAAGGCAAATTGGATGCCATGAAGGCTGGGGGGCGCTGGCATATACCTTAACGGCATCTAGCTTAGAGACTAAATACCGAATCGGTATATTGGCTGATATATGCCCTGTGGCGAGGGAGCTTGCTCCCGCTCGGTTGCGCAGCGACCGCAAGTTTTTGGGGCCGCTTCGCAGCCCAGCGGGAGCAAGCTCCCTCGCCACAAAAGCCTATGAACCCAGATTTCAGGTCAGCCGCTAAGCCCGCGGCGCATACGCAAACACATCGGCGCGCATTTGGTGAGCGTCCATTCCGGCTTCGACCAGTGCATCGAGCGTGGCATAGATCATGGCCGGCGAACCGCTGGCGTAGACATGCACACCGGAAAGATCGTCGATGTCCTGGCACACCGCTTCGTGGAGCATCCCGCAGCGTCCTTCCCAGCCACACACGTCACTGACGACTTTGTGCAGGTACAGATTCGGCAGCTTTTTCCACTCGTCCCAATGCTCGATTTCATAGAAATCTTCCGGACGGCGCACGCCCCAATACAGATGTACCGGGTGCTTGAACCCCGCAGCGCGACAATGCTCGATCAGGCTGTGCATCTGGGCCATGCCGGTTCCGGCGGCGATTAGCACCAATGGGCCGTCCGGCAGCTCGGACAGGTGGGTGTCGCCGAAAGGCATTTCGACGCGCACGCTGGGGTTGCGCTGCAGTTGCTCCAGCAGCGCCTGCGCACTGCTTTCGCGCACTAACACGTGCAATTGCAGGTCGCGCCCCGAATGTGGCGCGGAAGCCAGGGAGAACGCCGATTTTTCGCCATTCTCCCGCTCGATCATCAGGTACTGCCCCGCGTGATAGCGCGGCGGCTTGCCCGCCGGCGCACGCAGGCGCACTCGCCAGACGTCCCCGCCCACGTCGGCGCAGTCGACGACTTGGCAGGCCAGGCTACGGACCGGCAACTCACCCGGCGACAGCACGCCATCCCACAGCACCACGCAGTCCTCCAGGGGTTCGGCGATGCAGGTGAAAATCTCACCGTGATCGCGCACTTCGCCAGCCTGCTCGACACGGCCTTCCACCAACAACGCACCACACACATGGCAGTTGCCGTTGCGGCAGCTTTGCGGGCATTCATAGCCCAGGCGCCGCGCACCATCGAGAATCCGCTCGGCGGGCCGGATCTCCAGCACCGCCCCGGAAGGCTGCAAGGTTACACGCATCAATCTATTCCTAACTGATTCCAGATGGCATCGATCCGTTGGGTAACGGCCTCATCCTTGACGATAACCCGGCCCCACTCACGCGTGGTTTCACCGGGCCATTTATGCGTGGCATCGAGTCCCATCTTCGACCCCAGGCCGGACACCGGCGAGGCGAAGTCGAGGTAGTCGATCGGCGTATTCTCGATCATCACCGTGTCGCGCTTGGGGTCCATGCGCGTGGTGATGGCCCAGATCACGTCGTTCCAGTCCCGTGCGTTGATATCGTCATCAGTGACGATAACGAACTTGGTGTACATGAACTGTCGCAAAAACGACCAGACCCCAAGCATGACCCGCTTGGCGTGCCCCGGATACGACTTCTTCATGGTCACCACGGCCATTCGATACGAACAGCCTTCCGGCGGCAGGTAGAAGTCGGTGATTTCCGGAAACTGCTTCTGCAGGATCGGCACGAACACTTCGTTCAGCGCCACCCCGAGAATGGCTGGCTCGTCCGGTGGCCGGCCGGTGTAGGTGCTGTGGTAGATCGGCTTGATCCGATGGGTAATGCGCTCGACGGTGAACACCGGGAAGCTGTCGACTTCGTTGTAGTAACCCGTGTGGTCGCCATATGGCCCTTCATCGGCCATTTCACCGGGATGGATCACGCCTTCAAGGATGATCTCGGCGGTGGCCGGCACTTGCAGGTCATTGCCACGGCATTTCACCAGCTCGGTACGGTTGCCACGCAACAGGCCGGCGAAGGCATATTCGGAAAGGCTGTCGGGCACGGGCGTAACCGCACCGAGGATGGTCGCCGGGTCTGCGCCCAGGGCAACCGACACCGGGAACGGTTGACCGGGGTGTTTTTCACACCACTCGCGGTAGTCCAGCGCCCCGCCTCGGTGACTTAGCCAGCGCATGATCACCTTGTTGCGGCCAATCACCTGCTGACGATAGATGCCGAGGTTCTGGCGATCCTTGTTCGGGCCTTTGGTGACGGTCAGGCCCCAGGTAATCAGCGGCCCCACGTCGCCCGGCCAGCAGGTTTGCACGGGCAGCATCGCCAGGTCGACGTCGTCACCCTCGATCACCACTTCCTGGCAAATAGCGTCCTTGACGACTTTCGGCGCCATGGAAATGATCTTGCGGAAAATCGGCAGCTTGGACCACGCGTCCTTCAGACCTTTCGGCGGCTCGGGCTCCTTGAGAAACGCCAACAGCTTGCCGATCTCGCGCAGTTCGCTAACCGCTTCGGCGCCCATGCCCAGGGCCACGCGCTCAGGCGTGCCGAACAGGTTCCCCAAGACTGGAATGTCGTAGCCCGTGGGATTCTCGAACAATAACGCCGGGCCTTTGGCCCGAAGCGTGCGGTCGCAGACTTCCGTCATCTCCAGCACCGGAGAGATGGGAATCTGGATACGTTTCAACTCGCCGCGCTGCTCAAGTTGCTGCACGAAATCCCGAAGATCCTTGAATTTCATTGAGATGCCACCCCGAAAATAGGCGTACATCCTACCTGCTCTAACGCCCAAACAGCAGCCCGTACGTTCGCGGCAGCGATCAATTGTCGGTTGTACCCAACAGCACCGGAGCAAACAACGGACTTAGCCGGGCGCTGCCAATGTCAGACAGATGATCTTCGTCTTTGTACTGCGAATGACCATTGACCTCTATGCTGCAGACCTGGCCCGCACACATCAGCGGGGTCGGGTCGATGATATGCACGCCGGGGTCGGCGGCGCTCATCGAGTCGAACAATCCACTCAGGAAACGCTGGCGGGCCAAGTGCTCCTGGAGCGGGCGACCCAATCCCTCGGCCGAACGCCCGACCCGGGCCAGGCTCACCAATCGGTTGATAGCACCCTTGCGCTGCAGTGGCACCTCCTTGAACAACCAGACTTGCGCGCCCGTTGCCCTTATCGCCGCCACCTGTGTCTTGAGCGCCGCGGCCATACGTGCCTCGGCCTCGGCGGTATTGTCGCGGGGGTTGAGTAACAACTTCTTATCGCCGTCCTCACGACCGTAGACGTAAAGGCTCCAGTTAGACGCCAGCACCACGTCCCTGATCTGCAGGTGGCGAACCTGCTCCATGGTCCGTTCGTTAAAGTCCCTGCACCGCTGGCGAGGTCCGTCGCTCAGGGTCGACGGGCAACCGCTCATACTGTAAAGCCATACCGGACGCCCCTCGCGGGAGGCCCCCTCTTCAATCGCCGGCAACAATGCGGCGGCATGACTGTCGCCCCAAACCAGTCGAGTCGCCGGCGCCTCTTTGTTCCTGCCAATCAGGCAGGCCTTGTCCAGATTCTTATCCGAAGGCACCAACAGGCATTTCATCTGCCCTGCCCGCCACTCTCGCGCCTGAGCATACTCCAGAGCCTTGCCCGTAATGCGCTGGGGGAAACCATCGGCCGAGCGCACCACTGACCCCGTCACCGCCAGGGCAACCATGGCCAGTAAACCTGCGGCCAGCACCGGCTTGCGTGCGGCCAGCAAGCGCTTTTCACGAAACGGAAGCTCGACGAAACGCCAGCTCAACCAGGCAAGGCCCAGCGCCAGCAGAATCCAGCCCACAGCTTCCCAAGCCTGGATACCGTCGATCGAGATGACATTGGCATAGACGTAGACCGGCCAATGCCACAGATAAAAGGAATAGGACAGCAGGCCGATCCAGACGAGTGCCTTGGCACTCAGCACCTGAGCAACCCAGGTCGAACTCTGGGCACCGGACCAGATCAGCGCAGTGGTGCCAAGCACCGGCAGCAAGGCGGCCCACCCCGGAAAGCGCGAGGACTCGTCAAAAGTGAAAACCGCCACCAGGACAGCAGCCAACCCGACCGCGCCGGCGAGCTGATAGAGCCATGGCCTCACAACCTGTTTCGACGCGGGCAACACCGCGAGCATTGCACCGCATAACAGTTCCCAGGCGCGTGTCGGCAGCGAAAAGAAGACGAAGTCAGGCTTGCGGTCGATGTAAGCGACATTCAGTCCAAAAGAAACCAACAGCACGGCAAACAACATCCAGCGCCAATGGCGAACATAGCGCATCAATACCACCATCAGCAGTGGAAAGAAGATGTAGTACTGCTCTTCAACCGCCAAGGACCAGGTATGAAGCAACGGCTTCATGTCCGACGCGGGCTCGAAATAGCCGTCTTCACGCATGAACAAGATGTTAGAAATGAACAGTGCCTGATAACGAACCGTCCTGCCCAGCTCCGAAAAATCCTTGGCTGTCAGCAGTAACCAGCCAAGGGCCAGCGCGGCCACCAATACCACGCTCAAGGCTGGAATGATGCGCCGCGCACGGCGCGCCCAGAAATCGACGAAGCTGAAGCGCTGCGCACCGATCTCGCGGAACAGGATGCTGGTTATCAAAAAACCGGAGATGACGAAAAAAACATCAACACCGACAAAGCCACCGCTGAACGCGCTGAAGCCGAAGTGGAACAACACAACTGGAATAACGGCCAGCGCCCTCAAACCGTCGATGTCACGGCGATTGCCAAACGTATGCATAACTGTCCTTGTCGACCTTGATACAAATGCGATCAAACAAGGACATCAGCGATTAGCGAAAATCACCCCGGATCTGAAAAATGCACGAAAAAAAAGAGCGCCCTGTGGGGCGCCCTTTGCTTGGTACTGACTTCGTATTACTTGCGTTTCATCGACAAGAAGAACTCATCGTTGGTCTTGGTCTGTTTCAGTTTGTCGATCAGGAACTCGATGGCAGCGACTTCGTCCATTGGATGCAGCAGCTTGCGCAGGATCCACATGCGCTGCAACTCGTCGTCGGCGGTCAGCAACTCTTCGCGGCGGGTGCCGGAACGGTTGATGTTGATGGCCGGGAAGACGCGTTTTTCGGCGATCTTGCGATCCAGAGGCAGCTCCATGTTGCCGGTGCCTTTGAATTCCTCGTAGATCACTTCATCCATCTTCGAACCGGTTTCAACCAGCGCGGTGGCGATGATGGTCAGCGAGCCGCCTTCTTCGATGTTGCGCGCGGCACCGAAGAAACGCTTCGGTTTCTCCAGGGCGTGGGCATCGACACCACCGGTCAGCACCTTGCCGGAGCTTGGGATCACGGTGTTGTAGGCACGGGCCAGACGGGTGATGGAGTCCAGCAGGATCACTACGTCTTTCTTGTGCTCGACCAGGCGCTTGGCCTTCTCGATCACCATTTCGGCAACCTGCACGTGACGGGTCGGCGGCTCGTCGAATGTCGAGGCGACCACTTCGCCGCGCACGGTGCGCTGCATCTCGGTCACTTCTTCCGGACGCTCGTCGATCAGCAGCACGATCAGATGAACTTCAGGATTGTTACGGGCGATGTTGGCCGCGATGTTCTGCAGCATGATCGTCTTGCCCGCCTTCGGCGGCGCCACGATCAGACCGCGCTGGCCTTTGCCGATGGGTGCGCACAGGTCGATGACACGACCGGTGAGGTCTTCGGTGGAACCGTTGCCGGCTTCCATCTTCATGCGCACGGTCGGGAACAGCGGGGTCAGGTTCTCGAAGAGAATCTTGTTTTTCGCGTTTTCCGGACGGTCGAAGTTGATGGTGTCGACCTTGAGCAGCGCGAAGTAACGCTCGCCTTCCTTCGGAGGACGGATCTTGCCAACGATGGTGTCACCGGTGCGCAAGTTGAAGCGACGGATCTGGCTCGGCGAGACGTAGATATCGTCTGGGCCGGCGAGATAGGAAGCGTCTGCGGAGCGAAGAAAGCCGAAGCCGTCCTGGAGAATCTCCAACACGCCATCACCGGAGATTTCCTCGCCGCTTTTCGCGTGCTTTTTGAGCAGGGAGAAAATCACGTCCTGCTTGCGCGAACGGGCCATATTTTCTATGCCCATCTGTTCGGCCAATTCGAGCAGTTCGGTAATCGGCTTTTGCTTGAGTTCAGTCAGATTCATATAGGAATGACGTAATCATTTATGGAGGGGGGGAAATTAAGCTTTTGGCTTAATGAGGCCGCGCCGCGGAGAAGGCGACAGGATCGCGTACTTATTCGAAAGGAGAGCGTCGGCGACGGCTTGCAGGGGGCAATGGAGAAACCAGTGCGGGGCCGAATGTAACACCTGAATTTGCAAGCGTCTAGCCCCGAATAACGAAAAAGCCCCGCGATTTGCGGGGCTTTTCCAATGGCATTCGGCGCTTAGATGTTGGCGTCGAGGAAAGCCGCCAGCTGCGACTTCGAGAGCGCTCCCACCTTGGTGGCTTCGACGTTGCCGTTCTTGAACAGCATCAGGGTCGGGATACCACGCACCCCGTGCTTGGCCGGAGTCTCCTGGTTTTCGTCGATGTTCAGCTTGGCAATGGTCAGCTTGCCCTTGTAGGTCTCGGCAATTTCGTCCAGGACTGGCGCGATCATTTTGCACGGACCGCACCACTCAGCCCAATAGTCGACCAGTACCGCGCCTTCGGCCTTGAGTACGTCAGCCTCGAAGCTAGCGTCGCTAACGTGTTTGATCAGATCGCTGCTCATGGAAATCTCCGGGGTTGTCAGCAAAAAAACGTGGCCCATCATAGCGGCCCTTCCCGGGTTCAGGAAGCCGCAGTTGATTGAGTCTCCCTATGACGCAAGACGTATTTGGGTATAGCCCAACTTACGAAGCGGCGGGGGCGACAAAGGAAATCCCGGTACGCAACGCTGCGTTACGTACATGTTCCTGCATGGCTTTTTGCGCAGCCCCCGAAGCGCGGCGAGCCAAGGCGCGAAGGATCTTGCGATGTTCCTGCCACGTTTCCATCGCCCGTTCCGCCCTGATGAACGGTAGTTTCTGGCTTTCCAGGAAGATGTCGGCGCTGGCGGTGAGGATGCTCAGCATGGCCTGGTTACCGCTGGCCAGCAGGATGCGCCGATGGAATTCGAAATCCAGCCGCGCCGCGGCGTCGAAATCCCCGAGCTTCAACTCCCGGCGCATGGCCTCGACGTTGTCTTGCAATGTGTCCAGTTCATCGGCGCTCAGCGTCACCGCCGCCAACCCGGCGGCGAAGCCTTCCAGGGCATAACGCAATTGGAAGATATCCACCGGCGAGGCCTGGGCCGCGAACGGCCAGCGCGGGGGTGACTCGTGGTGTAGAACCTCCACCGCGGATTGCACGAACACCCCTTTGCCGGGCTGCACGCTGATCATCCCCAACGCGCTCAACGATGAAAGCGCCTCGCGCAACGACGCCCGGCTCACCCCCAGTTGCAGCGCCAGGTCCCGTTGCGACGGCAGCGCATCGCCGGGACCGAAGCCTTCATCGGCGATCAGTTTGCGGATGGCTTGCAGGGCCACTTCGGGAACGGCGCGAGCGATGGAATTCATGATTTTTCAGACGAACCGGGCCAGTGAGCGGCTAGTTGTAAAGCTATTTACCGCGCCCGGCAAGTCGTGCCCCAGCAGGGTTCGGCGACAAATGCCGACGCCCGATAACAGTGCGAAATGACGCACAACTGTTCAGACCAGTAAGACCACGCCACACCAGTAAAACCGTGGGCTTGGCAGATGAAAACCCGCCTTGGCATGGCCTGTGCTCTGTCCGAACGCAGAAATCACATCACCGACTGCGGAGATTCGCCATGATTCAGCGTTGCAGCGCCCTGCTCACTGCCCTGTTTGCCAGCCTGATGCTCTGTCAGCTGCCCGCCCACGCCGATGGCCTGGATGACGTGGTCAAGCGTGGCACGCTCAAGGTCGCAGTGCCCCAGGACTTCCCGCCGTTCGGTTCGGTAGGCCCGGACATGAAGCCCCGTGGCCTGGACATCGATACCGCGAAACTGCTGGCCGACCAGCTCAAGGTCAAACTTGAACTGACGCCGGTCAACAGCACCAACCGCATCCCATTCCTGACCACCGGCAAGGTCGACCTGGTGATTTCCAGCCTGGGCAAAAACCCGGAGCGGGAAAAAGTCATCGACTTCTCCAGTGCCTACGCGCCGTTCTACCTGGCGGTGTTCGGCCCGCCTGACGCTGCCATCAATAGCCTGGACGACCTCAAGGGCAAGACCATCAGCGTCACCCGTGGCGCCATTGAAGACATCGAGTTGACCAAGGTTGCGCCCGAAGGCGTCACCATCAAGCGCTTCGAAGACAACAATTCGACCATCGCCGCCTATCTGGCCGGCCAGGTGGACCTGATCGCCAGCGGCAACGTGGTGATGGTCGCCATCAGTGAGCGCAACCCCAAGCGCGTCCCGGCCCTGAAAGTAAAACTCAAGGATTCGCCGGTGTACGTGGGTGTGAACAAGAACGAGCCAGCGTTGCTGGAGAAGGTCAACCAGATCCTGGCGACCGCCAAGACCGATGGCAGCCTGGAGAAAAACTCCCAGACCTGGCTCAAGCAGCCGCTGCCGGCCGACCTCTGACCGTCGCTTGAGAGGCTGAGCATGGCTTATCAGTTCGATTTTCTGCCGGTGGTGCAAAACACCGAGCTGCTGTTGCGCGGCGCCTTGTTCACCTTGGAACTCACCGCCATCGGCGCGTTGCTCGGGGTCAGCCTGGGCATCGTCGGGGCCGTGGTGCGGGCGTGGAACATTCGCCCGTTCGCGGCGATCTTCGGTGTGTACGTGGAGCTGATCCGCAACACGCCGTTCCTGGTGCAGCTGTTTTTCATCTTCTTCGGCCTGCCGTCCCTGGGCCTGCAGATTTCCGAATGGCAGGCGGCGGTGCTGGCGGTGGTGATCAACCTCGGTGCCTATTCCACCGAGATCATTCGCGCAGGCATCCAGGCCATCCCGCGCGGGCAACTGGAGGCGGCCGCAGCCCTGGCGATGAGCCGCTTCGAAGCCTTCCGCCACGTGGTGCTGCTGCCGGCGCTGGGCAAGGTCTGGCCGGCCCTGAGCAGCCAGATCATCATCGTGATGCTCGGTTCGGCGGTCTGTTCGCAGATCGCCACCGAGGAGTTGAGCTTCGCCGCCAACTTCATTCAGTCGCGCAACTTCCGCGCCTTTGAAACCTACGCGCTGACCACGCTGATCTATTTGTGCATGGCGCTGTTGATCCGTCAGTTCTTGAACTGGGTGGGTCGCCGCTACATCGCCAGGAGCAGCCAATGAGCGATTTCACTTTCTGGGACGTGGTGCGCAACTTGCTCACGGGCTTGCAATGGACCCTGGCGTTGTCGCTGGTGGCGTTTATCGGTGGCGGCGTGATCGGCTTGCTGGTCATGGTGTTGCGCATTTCCAAAAACGCCCTGCCCCGCAACGTCGCCCGCACCTACATTGAGCTGTTCCAAGGCACGCCGCTGTTGATGCAGCTGTTCCTGGTGTTCTTCGGCGTGGCCCTGGCCGGGGTGGAGATTTCGCCGTGGATGGCGGCGGCAATTGCCCTGACGTTGTTTACCAGTGCCTATCTGGCGGAGATCTGGCGCGGTTGCGTCGAGGCGATTCCCAACGGCCAGTGGGAAGCCTCTTCGAGCCTGGCCCTCAACCCGCTGGAACAGTTGCGCTACGTGATCCTGCCCCAAGCCCTGCGCATCGCCGTGGCACCCACCGTGGGCTTTTCCGTGCAGGTGGTCAAAGGCACGGCGGTGACCTCGATCATTGGTTTTACTGAACTGACCAAGACCGGCGGCATGCTCGCCAACGCCACATTCGAGCCGTTCATGGTGTATGGCCTGGTGGCCCTCGGTTACTTCCTGCTCTGCTACCCCTTGTCCCTCAGTGCGCGCTACCTGGAAAGGAGACTGCATGCCTCTGCTTAGAATTTCCGCCCTGCATAAATACTACGGCGATCACCACGTGCTCAAAGGCATCGACCTGACTGTCGAGGAGGGCCAGGTGGTGGCGATCATCGGCCGCAGCGGCTCGGGCAAATCCACGTTGCTGCGCACCCTCAATGGCCTGGAGTCGATCAACGACGGCGTGATCGAAGTGGATGGCGAATACCTCGACGCCGCCCGCGCCGACCTGCGCAGCCTGCGGCAGAAAGTCGGGATGGTGTTCCAGCAGTTCAACCTGTTCCCGCACCTGACCGTCGGCGAGAACGTAATGCTCGCGCCGCAGGTTGTACAGAAAGTGCCCAAGGCCAAGGCGGCCGAGCTGGCGCGGCAGATGCTGGAACGGGTCGGCCTCGGCGAAAAGTTCGATGCGTTTCCCGACCGTTTGTCCGGTGGCCAGCAACAACGGGTCGCCATCGCCCGGGCCTTGGCGATGTCGCCGAAAGTGTTGCTGTGCGATGAAATCACCTCGGCCCTGGACCCGGAACTGGTCAATGAAGTGCTCAGCGTGGTGCGGCAACTGGCCAAGGAAGGCATGACCCTGATCATGGTCACCCACGAAATGCGCTTCGCCCGGGAAGTCGGGGACAAACTGGTGTTCATGCATCAGGGCAAAGTGCATGAGGTCGGCGATCCCAAGATATTGTTTGCCAATCCGCAGACGGCGGAGCTGGCAAACTTTATCGGGACCGTCGAGCCCGCCTGATCCTCGCTGCCAAAGAGGTTCCTGTGGCGAGGGAGCTTGCTCCCGCTGGGCTGCGCAGCAGCCCCATGAGCATTCGACCCGGTCCATCAGGAAAACTCGGTGGCCGGTTTACGACTGCTGCGCAGCCGAGCGGGAGCAAGCTCCCTCGCCACAGTGAACTGCTCTGGCTCAAGGGTTTGGATCAGGTGCGTTGGCGTAAACGATTGATCGTGGCAGGATGTCGAGGTTATCGACCGAGACTTTTTGACCATGCCGCCATCCCAAGCCAAGAATCTGTCCCTGATCGCCGCCATAGACCTGGGCTCCAACAGCTTCCACATGGTGGTCGCCAAGGCCCAGAACGGGGAAATCCGCATTCTTGAGCGGCTCGGGGAGAAGGTCCAACTGGCCGCCGGGATCGACGAAGAGCGCAAGCTCAGCGAAGAGTCCATCCAACGCGGGCTCGATTGCCTCAAGCGCTTTGCCCAACTGATCAACGGCATGCCCCTGGGCGCGGTGCGGATCGTGGGCACCAACGCCCTGCGCGAGGCGCGTAACCGTGGTGAATTCATCCGCCGCGCCGAGGAGATCCTCGGCCATCCCGTGGAAGTCATCTCCGGCCGTGAAGAAGCCCGCCTGATCTACCTCGGCGTCTCCCACACCCTGGCCGACACGCCGGGCAAGCGCCTGGTGGCGGACATCGGCGGCGGCAGTACCGAATTCATCATTGGCCAGCGTTTTGAGCCGCTGCTGCGCGAAAGCCTGCAGATGGGTTGCGTCAGCTACACCCAGCGCTATTTCCGCGACGGCAAGATTACCCCGGCCCGCTACGCCCAGGCCTATACGGCGGCGCGCCTGGAAATCATGAGCATCGAACACGCCTTGCATCGCCTGACCTGGGATGAAGCCATCGGCTCCTCGGGCACCATTCGCGCCATTGGCCTGGCACTCAAGGCTGGCGGGCATGGCACCGGCGAAGTCAACGCCGAGGGCCTGGCCTGGCTCAAGCGCCGGGTGTTCAAGCTCGGCGACGCCGACAAACTCGATTTCGAAGGCATCAAGCCCGACCGCCGGGCGATTTTCCCGGCGGGCCTGGCGATTCTGGAAGCCATTTTCGACGCCCTTGAATTGCAGCGCATGGACCACTGTGAGGGCGCCCTGCGCGAAGGCGTGCTGTATGACCTACTGGGGCGTCATCACCACGAAGACGTCCGTGAACGCACCCTGGGCTCGCTCATGGAGCGTTACCACGTCGATCAGGAACAGGCCGCACGGGTCGAGCGCAAGGCGCTGCACGCCTTCGACCAGGTAGCCGATGACTGGGACCTGAACGACGGCGTCTGGCGTGAACTGCTGGGTTGGGCGGCCAAGGTGCATGAGGTGGGCTTGGACATCGCCCACTATCATTACCACAAGCACGGCGCCTACCTGATCGAGCACTCGGACCTGGCGGGTTTCTCCCGGGAGGACCAGCAGATGCTCGCACTGCTGGTGCGCGGCCACCGCCGCAACATTCCCAAGGATAAATTTGCCGAGTTCGGCGATGACGGCATCAAGCTGATTCGCCTGTGCGTGCTGCTGCGCTTTGCGATTCTGTTCCACCACATCCGCGGTACCCAGGAAATGCCCCAGGTAGTCCTACGCGCCGATGGCGATCATCTGGATGTGCTGTTTCCTGAAAATTGGCTGGACGAGAACCAATTGACCCAGGCCGACTTCGCCCAGGAAGCCGACTGGCTGACCCGGGTCGGGATTGTGCTGAACATTCACTGAGCCCTCCCACAACACAATCTCTGTGGCGAGGGAGCTTGCTCCCGCTGGAGGGCGAAGCCCTCCCAAGAGTGGCTGCGATGATCTGACTGACAGATCACGACCTCAGATTTGGGGGCTGCTTCGCAGCCCAGCGGGAGCAAGCTCCCTCGCCACAAAAGCTAAGCCTGCCTCCCCCACCGATTTTTTAACGAACCGCCAACACCGGACTGCTCAAGCGCTCCAGCAACGTCGCCTGGGCACTACGCGGGTTCTGGTTGCCGGTCGGCGTATTCCGGATGTAACGGCCATCCGGTTGCAGGCTCCAGCTGTGGGTGTTGTCGGTGAGGTAGCTTTCCAGCTCTTTCTTGACCCGCAGAATCAACTTCTTGCCTTCCACCGGGAAGCAAGTCTCGACCCGTTTGTCGAGGTTGCGCTCCATCCAGTCGGCACTGGACAGGAACATCTGCTCCTCGCCGCCATTGAGGAAGTAGAACACCCGGGTATGTTCCAGGAAGCGTCCGATGATCGAGCGCACGTGGATGTTGTGGGAAACCCCCGGAATGCCCGGCCGCAGGCAGCACATGCCGCGTACCACCAGGTCGATGCGCACGCCCGACTGGCTGGCCTTGTACAACGCGCGGATGACTTTCGGATCGGTCAGCGAGTTGAATTTGGCGATGATGTGCGCCGGCTTGCCTTCCAGGGCGAACTGGGTTTCCCGGGCGATCATGTCGAGCATGCCCTTTTTCAGGGTGAAAGGCGCATGCAGCAGTTTTTTCATGCGCAGGGTCTTGCCCATGCCGATCAACTGGCTGAACAACTTGCCGACGTCCTCGCACAAGGCATCGTCAGAGGTCAGCAGGCTGTAGTCGGTGTAGAGACGGGCGTTCGCAGCGTGATAGTTGCCCGTGCCCAAGTGAGCGTAACGCACAATCTCACCGGCTTCGCGCCGCAGGATGAGCATCATCTTGGCGTGGGTCTTGAAGCCGACCACGCCGTAGATCACCACCGCACCGGCCGCTTGCAGACGGCTGGCCAGTTGCAGGTTGGACTCCTCATCGAAGCGCGCGCGCAATTCGATCACCACAGTGACTTCCTTGCCGTTTCGCGCCGCGTCCACCAGGGCGTCGACGATTTCCGAGTTGGCGCCGCTGCGATACAGGGTCTGGCGCACCGCCAATACGTGGGGATCCTTCGCCGCTTGGCGCAGCAGGTCGACCACGGGGGTGAACGACTCGAACGGGTGCAACAGCAGGATGTCTTGCTTACTGACCACGCTGAAAATGTTCTCACTGTTCTGCAGCAGTTTCGGGATCTGCGGCGTGAACGGCAAATATTGCAGTTCCGGGTGACTGTCCAGGCCAGTGATGCTGAACAACCGGGTCAAGTTGACCGGTCCGTTGACCTGATACAGCTCGGTCTCATGCAGGTTGAACTGCTTGAGCAGGTAATCGGACAAGTGTTTCGGGCAGGTGTCGGCCACTTCCAGACGCACCGCATCGCCGTAACGACGGGAGAACAGCTCGCCGCGCAGGGCGCGGGCCAGGTCTTCGACATCTTCGGTGTCTACCGACAGGTCGGCGTTACGCGTCAGACGGAACTGGTAGCAGCCCTTGACCTTCATGCCCTGGAACAGGTCATCGGCGTGGGCGTGGATCATCGACGACAGGAACACATAGTTGTCGCCAGCGCCGCCGACATCTTCCGGCACGCGGATGATGCGCGGCAGCAGGCGCGGTGCGGGGATGATCGCCAGGCCGGAATCGCGACCGAAGGCGTCGATGCCTTCCAGTTCGACGATGAAGTTCAAGCTTTTGTTGACCAGCAGTGGGAACGGGTGTGTCGGGTCGAGGCCGATCGGAGTAATGATCGGTGCGATCTCGTCGCGGAAATAGCGGCGCACCCAGGTCTTGATCTTGGTGTTCCAGTTGCGACGACGGATGAAGCGGACCTGATGTTTTTCCAGTTCCGGCAGCAGGATGTCGTTGAGGATCGCGTACTGGCGGTCAACGTGACCGTGGACCAGCTCGCTGATGCGCGCCAGGGCCTGGTGCGGTTGCAGGCCGTCGGCACCGGCCTGTTCACGGGCGAAGGTGATCTGTTTCTTTAGCCCGGCGACGCGGATTTCGAAAAACTCATCCAGGTTGCTGGAAAAGATCAGCAGGAACTTCAAGCGCTCGAGCAACGGATAGGACTCGTCCAGCGCCTGCTCCAGCACGCGGATGTTGAACTGCAGTTGCGACAGCTCCCGATGGATGTACAGGCTGCTGTCATCCAGGTTGGGAACGGCAATCGCCGGGGCCGGGGCAGGCTCGATGACAGCCGGGGGAGCGGGCTCCACCTCCGGCGGCGTTTCGGCGACTTGCTCGACCACGGGTTGAGCATCTTTTACGGCAACTTCAGAGAGTCCTTCGGTATTCATCGCAAGTTCCTGGGAGGCTATTTCTGCTCTCGTAACAATTGGGCAGCGCGCACGGCAAAGTAAGTCAGGATGCCATCGGCTCCTGCACGTTTAAAAGCGGTCAAGGACTCGAGGATCACTGCTTCGCTCAACCAGCCGTTCTGGATCGCCGCCATGTGCATGGCGTACTCGCCGCTGACCTGATAAACAAAGGTCGGCACTTTGAATTCTTCTTTGACCCGACAAAGAATGTCGAGGTAAGGCATGCCCGGCTTGACCATGACCATGTCTGCCCCTTCTGACAAGTCAGCCGCCACTTCGTGCAAGGCTTCATGGCTATTGGCCGGGTCCATCTGATAAGAGGCCTTGTTGGCCTTGCCCAGGTTCAGGGCCGAGCCGACTGCGTCGCGGAACGGGCCGTAATAGGCGCTGGCATACTTGGCCGAGTAGGCCATGATCCGCACGTTGACGTGGCCGGCCACTTCGAGGGCTTCGCGGATCGCCTGGATGCGCCCGTCCATCATGTCCGACGGTGCCACCACCTGGGCGCCGGCCTCGGCGTGGGACAGGGCCTGCCTCACCAGCGCATCGACAGTAATGTCGTTCTGCACATAGCCTTCTTCATCAAGAATGCCGTCCTGGCCATGGGTGGTAAACGGGTCCAGCGCCACGTCGGTGATCACACCCAATTCCGGGAAGCGCTCGCGCAGGGCACGAGTCGCACGCTGGGCGATGCCTTCCGGGTTCCAGGCTTCGGCGGCGTCCAGGGACTTGAGGGACGGCGGCGTGACCGGGAACAGCGCCAGCGCCGGAATGCCCAGCTCGACCCATTGGGCGGCTTCTTCAAGCAAAAGATCGATGGTCAGGCGTTCCACACCAGGCATCGACGCCACCGCTTCGCGACGGTTCTCACCGTCCAGCACGAACACCGGCAGGATCAGGTCGTTGGTGGTCAGTACGTTTTCACGCACCAGCCGACGCGAGAACTCATCACGGCGATTGCGACGCAGGCGGGTAGCAGGGAACAGACGATTGGCGGGGGTAAAGCTCACGGCAGACTCCTGAGCCCGTGCTGACGGGCGAGCGTGACAGTTATAAGCGGCCATTATGACCAAAGCATTACAGTTATGTGCACCCCGTGACCTGTCGTCGCAGTTATTGTCATTGTAGGAATTGTTCACGTCGAGACACATTTCGATACTTTCATGAATGTGCTCGAAGGGTTAGGCTGCGCGTTCATTTCGCCAGCACCCAGACAATGCTCCAACAATTTCTGCATGACTTCGGCTACTTGGCCCTGTTTATCGGCACGTTCTTCGAAGGCGAAACCATCCTCGTGCTCGCAGGCTTCCTGGCGTTCCGTGGCTATATGGATATCAATCTCGTAGTGGTCGTGGCCTTCTGCGGCAGCTATGCGGGCGATCAGCTGTGGTATTTCCTGGGACGCAAGCACGGACGCAAGCTGCTGGCGCGCAAGCCCCGCTGGCAATTGATGGGGGATCGCGCGCTGGAGCATATCCGCAGGCATCCGGACATCTGGGTCCTGAGCTTTCGCTTCGTCTATGGCCTGCGTACCGTGATGCCGGTGGCTATCGGCCTGTCAGGCTACCCGCCGGGCCGCTACCTGTTGCTCAACGGCATCGGTGCAGCTATCTGGGCCACGGCACTGGCCGCCGCCGCCTACCACTTCGGCGCGGTGCTCGAAGGCATGTTGGGCAGCATCAAGAAATACGAGTTGTGGGTACTCGGCGCCCTGTTGGTGCTGGGCCTGTGCCTATGGCTGCGTCGGCGTCTCAAGAACGCGCGGCTGGCCAGGAAAATCCTCGAAACCGAGCGCCTGGAACAAGCCAAGGCCGGCGAACCTACGACGCCAACCGAGTAAACCGGTTACGGCAGCAATACAGACCGATTCCACTGAGCAAGCTGTAGCTGAGCAACCCGGCCCAAGCCACTGGGCTGGCCGGCCACAGGCCGACCAGCGGCGCCAGCCACACCAGCGGCAGGTTGGTGGCCAGCCGCAACAATTCCAGCCTCAGCGCCCACGGGCGATTCTCCAGGGCCACGCCCAGCACGAACAAACCCAATGCCACCGCCCCCCACCCGAGTACCAGGGCGGCGACCGGCAGGCTGTTCTCCAGGTTCATCAAGTAGCTGCCCAGCGCAATGTAGGCGCAGAACTGCAGCGCCACATACCCCTGCTGGCGCCCCTCCAACGGCACCTCGAACTTGCGGAACTGACTCAACTGCGGCTTGTTCAGCGGATACCTGGCAGCAACGTCCGCCGGCCGCCAACCGGTGGGCATGAACCAGATCCGCAGCTTGTCCCGCCAGCGCTCGGCCCGACGGGCATCCCCCCACAGTTGTGCATAGAACTGCAGATTGGCCCACAACGGATTCCAGCTGGCCAGTGGCGTGGTCACACCAAAAATCACCGGTTCGTTGTCGTCTTCTTCCTGGAAGGTGCCAAACAGACGGTCCCAAATAATGAACACTCCGCCGTAGTTGCGATCCATGTAGAGAGGGTTCTGTGCATGGTGGGCACGATGATTGGACGGCGTAACGAAGCACCACTCCAGCCAGCCAAGCTTGGGAATGTGCTGGGTGTGGACCCAGAACTGGTACAGCAGATTCAACGCCGCAACGCTGACGAACACCACCAGCGGCACGCCCAGCACCGCCAGCGGCAGGTAGAAGATCCAGCTCAGCAGAAACCCGGTGCTGGTCTGGCGCAACGCCGTGGAAAGGTTGTAGTCCTCGCTCTGGTGATGCACCGAATGGGCCGCCCAGAGGATATTGCGTTCATGGCCCATGCGGTGCAGCCAGTAATAGCAGAAGTCGTAGAACACAAAGGCAAACACCCAGACCCAGGCCCGGTCAACGGGCAATTCAATCACGGCCAAGTGTTCGAGTGCGAAGGCGTAGGTCACCAGCCCCACGCCCTTGGTCAACAAACCGGTGGTGGTCGACAGCACACCAGTGCTCAAGCTGTTGATCGCGTCCGCCACACGGTAGTGACTCACACCACGCCAGCGATCAGCCAGCAACTCGACGGCGATCAACACGAAGAAGAACGGTACGGCATACAGAATGAAATTCATGACGCGACCCGAGCTTGTAGGTAACCGGCAGATTAGGTGTAGCCGCTGGAGAACCCTATGGCAACGAGTGACAAATTAGTGGACATTTAACGCCATGAATCTGGAGAAAAAACCATGAGCAAAAAAATTGCAGTGATCCTTTCCGGCTGTGGCGTGTATGACGGCGCCGAGATCCACGAAAGCGTGATCACCTTGCTGCGTCTCGACCAGCGTGGAGCACAGGTGCAATGTTTCGCCCCCAACATTGCCCAGCTGCATGTGATCAATCACCTGACCGGTGAAGAAATGTCCGAGAGCCGCAACGTGCTGGTGGAGTCAGCGCGGATCGCCCGGGGCAACGTGAAGGACTTGCGCGAAGCCAAGGCCGAGGACTTCGATGCCTTGATCGTGCCGGGCGGTTTCGGCTCGGCGAAAAATCTCTCCAACTTTGCTGTCGAAGGCGCAGGTTGCAGCATCCAGCCGGAAGTCCTGGCACTGGCCGAAGCCTTTGCCGAGGCTGGAAAACCAGTGGGGCTGATCTGCATTTCCCCGGCCCTGGCCGCCAAGATCTACGGGCCTGGGGTGGTCTGCACCATCGGCAACGACGTCGACACCGCCGCCGCCGTGGTCAAGATGGGCGGTACTCACGAGGAATGTGCCGTCACCGACATTGTCGAAGACACTGCACGCAAACTGGTCAGTACCCCGGCCTACATGCTGGCGCAGAACATCAGCGAAGCAGCCTCGGGCATCAACAAGCTGGTGGACCGGGTGTTGGAATTGACGCACGAGAACGACGTCTAGCAACACGCCTAGCCCCTGTGGGAGCGAGCTTGCTCGCGAAGACGGGGTGTCAGCCGATAGAAATGCCAGCTGATCCGACGCTATCGCGAGCAAGCTCGCTCCCACAGGGGGGTTACACAGAACTCAAGCCATTCGGGCCAAGCGCGTCAGTATCCGGTCCAGAGCATTGGCAAACCCCTGCTTGTCCCGCTCGCTGTACGCTGCCGGGCCACCGCCCATGTGGCCCTGTTCACGCAAATCGGTGAACAGGTTGCGCACCGCCAGCCGATCCCCCATGTTTTGGGCATCGAACTCCTTGCCCCGGGGGTCCAGGGCGGCGACACCCTTCTTCACCAACCGGTCGGCCAAGGGCACATCGCTGCAGATCACCAGCTCACCCGGCACGGCGTGCTCCACCAGGTAATCGTCCGCCGCGTCGGGACCGCTGGGCACCACGATCAGCTTCACACAGGTCAGGCCAGGCTTGATCTGCGGTTGGCCGGCCACCAGCACCACTTCGAACTGGCGCTTCAAGGCGAACTTGACCACCAGTTCCTTCGCGGCCTTGGGACAGGCATCGGCGTCGATCCATACGCGCATGGGTTGTTCCTCGTTAAAAGCACTGCGCGATTGTGAGCACAGCGAATGCTTTTAGGAAACCTGAACCTTGCGCTTCTCCGCCACCCAACTACGTCCATACAGCACCACGATCGCCAGGATCGCCACCACTTGAGCGCTCAGCGAATAAGCATCGGCATGAATGCCCAACCAATCGAAGTCGAAGAACGCCACCGGATGAGTGCCGAAGATCCCGGCTTCCTGCAACGCCTTCACGCCATGACCGGCGAACACCACCGACAGCGCGCACAGCAACGCGGCGTTGATGCTGAAGAACAGTGTCAGCGGCAGTTTCGCCGAACCACGCAGAATCACCCAGGCCAGGCCCACCAGCAGCACCAGCGCCGTCGCGCCGCCTGCCAGCACCGCGTTGTGTCCAGCGGGGCCGGCTTGCAACCACAAGGTTTCGTAGAACAGGATCACTTCGAACAGCTCGCGATACACCGAGAAGAACGCCAGGATCGCGAAACCGAAACGGCCACCGCCGCCCACCAGACTGCTCTTGATGTAATCCTGCCAGGCCGCTGCGTGGCGGCGGTCGTGCATCCACACACCCAGCCACAACACCATCACACTGGCAAACAACGCCGTCGCACCTTCGAGCAATTCGCGCTGGGCACCGCTGACGTCAATCACATACGCGGCCAGCCCCCAGGTCGCCAGGCCAGCCAACAGCGCCAGGCCCCAACCAACGTTGACGCTGCGCACCGCTGACTGCTGGCCAGTGTTGCGCAGGAACGCCAGGATCGCCGCGAGCACCAGGATCGCCTCCAGCCCTTCACGCAGCAGAATCAGCAACCCAGAGATATAGCTCAGCGACCAGCTCAAGCCGTCGCCGCCCAGCAGGCCGGCGGACTCCTTCAATTTAGCCTTGGCCGCGTCCAGACGCTGCGCGGCCTGCTCGACCGGTAAACCGTCCTGCAGCGATTGACGGTAGGCCATCAAGGTCTTTTCCGTGTCTTTGCGCACGTTGGCATCGACGTTATCCAGCGAGCTTTCCACCAGCTCGAAGCCTTCCAGATAAGCCGCTACCGACAAATCATAGGCCTGGTCGTGATCACCGGAGCGGTACGCCGCGATGCTTTTATCCAGGGTAGCGGCGGTGTAGTCGAGCAACTGCGCCGGGCCGCGTTGCACTTGCGGCGGTTGGGCACGCTGGGCGCGGAAGGTGGCGGCCGCCTCTGGGCCTTGCGCAGCGAGGACTTCGGCCGGTGTCTGACGCGCGAGGTCCGCAAGGTTGTAGGTCTGCGCACTTTTGGCGGCCGCCGGGTCGGCGCTGAAGCTGGCGATGTAGGTCGCCAGGTCCCAGCGTTGACGATCATCGAGCTGGTCGGCGAAGGCCGGCATGTCGGTGCCTTCGACCCCCATGCCGAGGGTGTTGTAGATCGCGTAGAGGCTCAGGCGATCCAGCCGCTGACCGTCGCGCAGATTGGCAGGTGGTGGCTCCAGGCCTACGCCGGCGGGGCCGTCGCCGGCGCCGCTGTCGCCGTGACACACAGAACAGTTCTGGGCGTACAGCGGTGCACCGCGCGTGGGGTCCGGGGTGATGATGGGCGCTTGGCTGACTTCATAAGCCACCGCCAGTCTGGCCCCCAGTTGTCGGGCCAGGCGGGCCACCTCGCCGCCGTCTTGATGCTGGCTGATCGCGCTGCGCAGGGCGCCGATACCTTGGGTCAGCTCAGCCTTTTCCGGCTTGGCTGGCAGCCCAGCGATCAACCCTTCCAGCACCTGGGTGAATTCAAGTTGTTCGCGGTATTCGGCATCATCGATGACGTTGCCCGCGTCGACCGTCTCCGGATAATCCGCCCCGATGTAATCCAGTAGATGCAGTGCCTGGGGGGCTCCCTCAACGGTATCGGCCAGCAAAGGGAGGCTGCACAGTGCAAGCAACGGCAGTGCAAGCCAGGCCAGAAAACGGAACGGCGCAGTCATGAATGACTCTCGGTTGGAAATAAGAAGTAACACATTGTTCACTTCCAATGACTTTGGCTCAAGGGCTGATGTGCATTGGCAGCCTATTTTCATCGGACTTTCATGCTTTGGAGGTGATGTCACAAAAACACCATTTAGACATTGAAAAGCCATTACATAACCGAAGGCCGCGTTTATAATCGCGCCGCCCTCTTATAGTCAGACGGCATAAAAGCTCCTCTACTTATGAGGAACTGACGGCGTCGCGACGCTTGTCCGTGGGATCGCTCCAGCCCGACCCGCATACCCCGGCTGATACCTCAGGGAAGATGTAGCCATGGCCTCCCGTGCCGCTTTTTCGCTCGCCCTCGGTGCGATCACTTTGTTGTCCGGCTGTTCGGCCTTTCGCAACTACGACAGTGAGTTGGCCCAGACCAACCAGCAGCTGGCTTCCGGCAATGTCGACGCGGCGTTGACCCTGCTGGAAAAGAACAACAGCAGCCAGGACAAGGACCTGCTGTATTTCTTCGAGAAAGGCGAGCTGCTGCGCGCCAAGGGCGATCTGTCCGGCAGCCAGACGGCCTGGACCAGCGCTGACCAGCGGGTAGGCCAGTGGGAAGACGCCGTCAAGCTCGACACAGCCAAGTACCTGGCGCAGTTCGGTAGTTTCCTGGTCAACGATAAAGTCCGGCGCTACGAGGGCTACGACTACGAAAAGGTCATGCTGACCACGCAGATGGCCCTGAATCTGCTGGCGGTGAACGACTTCGACGGTGCGCGGACCCAGATCAAGAAAACCCACGAACGCGAAGCGGTGATTGCCGACCTGCGGGACAAGGAATACCTCAAGCGCGAGGAAGAGGCCGAGCAGCAAGGGGTCAAGACCGAGTACAAGGACCTCCAGGGCTACCCGGTCGCCAGCCTCGACGCCCCGGAAGTGGTCGGTCTCAAGAACAGTTACCAAAGCGCGTTCAGCCATTACCTGGCCGGTTTCGTCTACGAGGCCCTGGGGGAAAAGGACCTGGCCGCGCCGGGCTATCGCAAGGCCGCCGAACTGCGCCCGAACACCCCGTTGCTGGAACAGGCGCTGCGCAACCTCGACAAGCCTGCCGCCAAGAACGACGACAGCGACATCCTGATCGTCGTCCAGAGCGGCCTGGCGCCGTCCCGGGATTCGATCCGCATTCCCCTGCCCTTGCCCATCAGCGGCAACCTGGTCATCACGCCACTGTCGTTCCCGCTGATCAAGCCTGACACCTCCACCGCCACCTTTGCCCAGATCGGCGTCGACGGCCGTCAGCTCGACCTGACCCAGCTCAACAGCACCACCGCCATGTCCCGCCGGGCCCTGCGCGACGACATGCCGGGCATCATCCTGCGCACCACCGTACGGGCGATCACCCGTGGTGTGGCCCAAAAGCAGATCAATGAAACCAATCCCCTGGCCGGTCTCGCCGTGGGGCTTACCTCGGCCGTGCTCGAAGGCGCCGACACCCGGACCTGGCGCACCTTGCCGGACTACACCCAAGTGGTGCGCCTGCGCCTGAAGAAAGGCGAACACCAGGTCACCTTGCCAAGCGCCGTGGGCGGCTCGGTGGTCAAGGTCACTGTCGATCAGCGTTACCAGGTCATCAGCCTGCGGGCGGTGGGCAATCAGGTGTTCGCCGGTGGCTTGGCCGCCCAGGTGATGCCCAACGCCAACCCGACCGCCATTGCCCTTAAGCAACCTTAAGAACGGAGTCTTGTTCACATGCGTTTAAAACTGATTGCCGTCGGCGCCCTGGCCTTGCTGGCCGGTTGCGCCACCCCGCCGCCACCGGAGCCGGGCAGCGCCGCCAGCAAGGTCGTGGCGATGGGCAAGACGAAAAACATCGTGGTGGGCGCCATGCGCGTCGCCCGGGAAAACGGCTACATGACGGTCAACGTGCAGCTGAGCAACACCAGCTTCAACAACAAGACCCTGTATTACCGCTTTGCCTGGCTGGGGCCGGAAGGCTTTCCGATCGCTGAGGAAGAAACCTGGAAAAGCCTGACGCTGTACGGCGAACAAACCAGCTTCCTGCCGGCCATTGCGCCGACGCCCAAGGCTGTGGACTTCCGTTTGGAAATCAATACGCCTTGAGCCTCGTTCCGGTCGGTCAAGCCAACACCGGCCCCGTGGCGAGGGAGCTTGCTCCCGCTCGGTTGCGCAGCGACCGCAAGATTTTGGGGCTGCTTCGCAGCCCAGCGGGAGCAAGCTCCCTCGCCACGGGGATCGTCGGCACAAGTTCCTGTACTGACCGGCATTACGCCTTAGCCCCATTTCATTCAGCTTTCGAGAGCATCCCCATGTTTGTACGCATTTCGTCCATCGCCCTCGCCGCCCTGCTGGTCAGCGGCTGCGCCAACAACTCCCCGGTCCTGGGCAACAAGAACATTAGCTACGGCGACACCAAGGCCGTGGAAACCGTAACCAACGAGTTCGGCTCCACCGACCTGCAAATGATCGCCGAATCCATGACCCGCTCCCTGGCCCAGTCCGGCGTCTTGCAGGGCCGTCCGGTGGTTCAGGTCTATGACGTGAAGAACAAGACCAGCGAATACATCGACACCCGCGAAATCACCACCAGCATCAAGACTCAACTGATGAAGACCGGTGCCGCACGCTTTGCCAGCGACAACACCGCCATGGACAGCCAGGTCGAGCAGCTCAAGCTGCAGAACCAGAGCGGCTTGTACAAGAAAAGCACCGTGGCCAAGACCGGCAACATGATCGCTGCCAAATACCGCATCGAGGGCTCCATCAGCTCGATCGTCAAGCGCAGCAGCGACTACAAGGACGTCTTCTATAAATTCAGCCTGCAGTTGATCGACGTCGAAAGCGGTCTGGCCGAGTGGATGGACGAGAAAGAAATCCGCAAGACCACGGAGCGTTAAGCCATGCGCACATGGATCGGCATCATGGCCCTGGCCTGCGCGTTTGGTGCGCAGGCGGCCCCAAAAGTCGCGGTCACTGACCTCGCGTACCAGGAGCGGGTGGAAGAGTACATCCACACCGTTTCCGCCCAGAGTAACTTCCATGCGAATGGCTACAGCGCCAGCGCGTCGTCGAGCTACGACGAAATGGAAGCCACCAGCAGCTATATCGAGCAAGGTGAACTGCGCAAGTTCACCGGTGACATCAAGGGCGAGATCCTGCGCAGCGGGATGTTCCAGCTGGTGCAGGGAACACCGCATACCGCGTCGTCCACCGGCGACGTCTATGACGTCATCAAGCGCATCAAGGGCGGGCAGTTCAAAGGTGCCGATTACGTGCTGTTCGGCACCGTTTCCGACATCGACTTCACCCGCGACATCAACGAACTGGCCAACACCAACAGCTACTCGGCAGTGCTCGCGCTGACGCTGGTGGCGGACTTCAGCCTGATCAACACCAAGACCTTCGAAATCACCTCGGCCTTCACCGCCATGGGTGAAGGCCAGGACACCAAGCTGTTGAACCACCGGGATGTCCGCATCAGCCTCAACCGTCCGCGGGTGGTGCGCGATGTGTCCAAGGCCCTGGGTGAGGACGTGGCCCGGCAAATGAGCGAACAACTCGGTGGCCCGCGTTACGAACAGCCTGGCGAGCCGGTGCCGCGCAACAATCTGCCACGGGATACCGCGCCGGTGATCTTGCGCTGAGTCGCACCGCTGGATAGATGCTTTTGTGGCGAGGGAGCTTGCTCCCGCTCGGTTGCGCAGCGATCGCAAGATTTTGGGGCTGCTTCGCAGCCCAGCGGGAGCAAGCTCCCTCGCCACAGGGTAGTGTGAAAGTCGGTTACACCGCAGCCTTGCGAATCGTCGCCAGAAAACCCGCCGCCCCAATGAACAAACCAGCAAACGTGCGATTCATCCGCCGCTGCTGCTTCGGTGTGCGCAACAGGCGCAGGACTTTGGCGGCCAGCCCGGTGTACCCGGCCATGACGATGAGGTCGACGCAGATCATGGTCACGCCCAGGATCAGGTACTGCTTGACCAAGGGTGCATGGGGGTCGATGAACTGCGGCAGCACCGCCAGCATGAACACCAGCGCCTTGGGGTTGCTGATGTTGACCAGAAAGCCGCGAAACACCAGTGCCAAAGGGTTGCCGATAGGCCGCACGACGGACTCATCACTGATATCGCCGGGGATGGCTCGCCACTGTTTGATACCCAGGTAAACCAGATAGGCCACACCGAACCATTTGATCGCGTAGAACGCGGTGGCTGATGCGGTGAGGATCGCGCCAACACCGGCGGCGACGATCACGATTTGCAACGCCAGGCCCAGCTGCAGGCCCAGGGCATTCCAATAACCGCGCCAAAAACCGTAGCGCAAGCCACTGGACATCGATGCAATGGCACCGGCGCCTGGGGAAAGACTGATCACCCAACAGGCGGCGAAAAACGCCAGCCATGTTTCCAGCACCATTGCACACCTCGGCTCAGATTCGTCGAAAACGACTAAGCTAATGCGCCGCCAGACGCTTGACCACCGCTTTTTGCAAAGACAGCCGATCCACCAGGCCAGATTACTCGACGAAACCGCCGACCGGGAACGCCTCGCTGCCACGCCAGCGCCGAACCGAACGCTGGAAGAACAGGCTGTTGGGCACTTGCACCATGGCGCTACCGGTGCCGAGTTCCTCGGGTTCGATCAGCGTGGTGTACAGCAGGTTGATCGCCACGACGCGCCCCTTGATGCCGGGTTTGTCGGTGGTGTCCACCAGCTCGACCACATCGCCCAGGCGAAACGGTCCGACGGTGTAGATCAACACGGCGCACAGCAGGTTCGACAGCACACTCCAGATGGCGAAGAACGCCACTGCGGCCACCGCGACGAAACCCGACAACGCAGTCCACAGCACCGTGGCCGAGACGCCCAAGCGTTCGAGCACCACCAGCACGGCGCTGCCCATGATCAACCAGCGCAGCACGCCTCGCAGGATGATCACCAGTTGCGGCGGAAACGGGTAACGCTCACCCAGGCCTGTAAGCGTCCGCGCCACGACACGCTGCGCGACATAACCGGCCAACAGGATCAGCAGGACTTGCACACCAAGCCAGATCGGCTCGATCCACATGACAGGGATAGGCAACGCCAACGCTTCCATCAGGACAAAGCCTCCAGCTCCGCTTGCAAGTTTTCCAGCAGCTCCAAGGCCTCCATCCACGCCTCCTCAAGCTCCGCTTCCCGAACCTTCAGCCTGGCCTGTTCGGCCAGCAGATCACGCAGCTCATCCTTGCGCGCCGCTTCGTAGACACTGCTGTCGCCGAGGCTGGTTTCGATTTTCTGCAGCTTTTCATGGAGCTTGCCCAGTTCGACTTCAAGCTTATCGGCTTCGCGCTTGTGGGGTGCCAACTGCTGGCGCAGGGCCGCTGCGGCCTGGCGCTGGGCCTTCTTGTCGGTCTTGTCCGGGTTGACGGGCGTGGTGCTGACCGGGGCGTTGCGCTGACGGTACTCCACCAGCCAGCGCGCGTAGTCTTCCAGATCGCCGTCGAACTCTTCGACCTTGCCGTCGGCCACCAGGAAGAAATTATCCGTGGTGCTCTTGAGCAAATGCCGATCGTGGGACACCACCAGCACGGCCCCGCTGAACTCCTGCAAGGCCATGGTCAGGGCCAGGCGCATTTCCAGATCGAGGTGGTTGGTCGGTTCGTCGAGCAGCAACAGGTTCGGCCGGCCCCAGGCGATCAACGCCAGCGCCAGGCGCGCCTTTTCGCCGCCGGAAAAATTCAGCACCGGCTCGTCAATGCGCGCGCCACGGAAGTCGAAACCACCGAGAAAATCCCGCAGGACCTGCTCGCGCTCGGTCGGCGCCAGACGCTGCAAATGCAGGAGCGGGCTGGCCTTGGAGTCCAGGGAATCGAGTTGATGCTGGGCGAAGTAGCCAACCACGGTGTTCTCGCCACGGGTCAGGCGCCCGGCCAAAGGTTCGAGTTCACCGGAAAGGTTTTTGATCAGGGTCGACTTGCCGGCACCGTTGGGGCCCAGCAGACCAATCCGCGCGCCAGGGGTCAGTTGCAGCTTGACCTTCTCCAGCACGGTCTTGTCGCCATAGCCCAGGCGCGCGTCGGACAGGTCGATCAGCGGGCTGGAAATCTTGGTCGATTCACGGAAGACAAAATCAAACGGCGAATCGACGTGGGCTGCGGACAGCTCCTCCATCCGCTCCAGCGCCTTGATCCGGCTCTGGGCCTGGCGGGCCTTGGTGGCCTGGGCCTTGAAGCGGGCGATGTAGCTTTCCATGTGCGCCCGCTGCGCCTGCTGCTTCTCGTACGCCTGCTGTTGCTGGGCCAGGCGTTCGGCACGGGCTCGTTCGAACGCGCTGTAGCCGCCACGGTACAAGGTGAGCTTGCGCTGGTCGACATGGGCCACGTGATCGACCACGGCGTCGAGAAAATCACGGTCATGGGAAATCAACAGCAGCGTGCCGGCGTAGTTCTTGAGCCAGTCTTCGAGCCAGATAATGGCGTCGAGGTCCAAGTGGTTGGTGGGCTCATCGAGCAGCAGCAAGTCCGAGGGGCACATCAAGGCCTGCGCCAGGTTCAGGCGCATCCGCCAGCCGCCGGAGAAATCCCCGACCTGACGGTCCATCTGCTCGTTGGTAAACCCCAGGCCGGCCAGCAATTTGCGCGCGCGGGCATCGGCGGTGTAACCGTCGGCGCTGTCGAGCTCCGAATGCAGACGGGCCTGGGCGGCGCCGTCATGGGCCGCCTCCGCCGCCGCCAGGTCGCGTTGAACCTGGCGCAGGCGCAGGTCGCCGTCGAGCACGTAGTCCACTGCCAGGCGCTCGAGGGTGTCGACCTCCTGACGCATGTGGGCGATACGCCAATCGGCCGGCAGCAAGCAATCGCCCGAGTCCGGGTGCAGCTCCCCCCTCAGCAAGGCGAACAGGCTCGATTTGCCGGCACCGTTGGCACCGATGAGGCCGGCTTTGTGGCCGGCGTGCAGGGTCAGCTCGGCGTCTTCTAGCAGACGTTGCGGGCCACGCTGTAAAGTCAGGTTCTGAAGTCGGATCATAATGGCGGCGGAGTCTACCAGCTTCGCTCACAACTGGCGCGAGTAGCACGATGTCCCCTGACCTGTGGAGCTTTTCCCTCGACCTCTACGCCAAGCCTGGCGTAGAGCCGGCCTGCCTGGCGCTACAGAACGCCGGCGCCAATGTGTGCCTGCTGCTTTGTGGGCTTTGGCTGGAGCGGCGCGGCGTGACCTGCAATGAACAAAGGCTGCAACAGCTTCGGCAATTGGCCGAGCCTTGGGACGTCGAGGTGGTAAGGCCCTTGCGCGTGCTTCGCAACCAATGGAAAGCCAGTGCCCTGCAAGACACAGCACTCGATAGCCTGCGCGAACAGGTCAAGCGACTGGAGCTGGAGGCCGAGCGGCGATTGCTGGAGCGATTGCAGGCGGCGGCCGAGGATTGGCCTGAGGAACATCAGAACGATTCAGCGCAATGGCTGCAAGAGCTGGTGGCGAGTGCCCCAGCGAACCGCGACGCGCTGCATCAGCTGCGCGTCGCGGTGTCCGGCACTTAGGAAGCGCTGGTTGGGTTGCTGGTGCTCGGCGCTACGGTGGCGGATGGGCTGACTGCCGGGGCCGGAGTGCTGGCGGTTGGAGCAGGCGTTGCGGTCGAAGCCGGGGTCGATGTCGCAGGCTTGGCTGCTGGCGCCGTCGAGGCTTTTGCGGTGACTGGCTTTTTCACGGCAGGTTTCGCCGCTGGCTTGGCGGCAGGTTTAGCAGCAGCTGGCTTCGCGGCCGCTGGCTTGACCGCAGGTTTTGCAGCGGCTGGTTTAGCGGCAGCTGGCTTGGCCGCAGGTTTTGCCGCTGCGGGTTTAGCCGCCACCTTGGCAGGTGCTTTGGCAGCGACTGGCTTGGCAGCCGATTTCACAGCAGGTTTGGCCGCAGCAGTTTTTGTTGCCGCAGGCTTGGCAGCTGGTTTCGCAGCGGCTGGTTTGGTCGCAGGTTTTGCGGCCGCTTTAGCAGCAGGTTTGGCAGCGGCGGTTTTCGCTGCTGCGGGTTTGATGGCTGCGGTTTTCGCCGCTGGTTTAGCCGCAGGTTTAGCGACAGCTTTTGCAACAGGCTTGGCAGCGGCCGTTTTTGCAGCTGGCTTGGCAGCGGGTTTGGCGGCCGCTTTGACAGCTGGTTTTTTTGCCGCTGGTTTTGCAGCACTGGCAGCGACCGATTTGGCAGCCGGCTTGCTTGCTGCCTTGACCGGTGCTTTCGCGACTGGCTTGGCAGCCACTTTAGCGGGTGCTTTTGCCGCGACAGGTTTAGCCGCCGGCTTCTTGGCCGATACAGCAGCAGGCTTGGCAGCACGAAGCGACAGCGCCTTGCCCGCAGCCTCTTGCACGCGACCAACGCCCTGGGCCAGCTTCAGGCTTTCCTGGGCATCACGCTTGAGTTGCAGAATGTAGGTGCGGGTTTCGGACTGACGATCCTTCAAGGCATCGAGCAGGTCTTCGAGTTCTTTCACAACGTCCTTGGCCTTGGCTTGTGCCTTGGCCTTGCCAGCGGTGGCTGCGTCTTGCAATTTGGTGCGCGACTTGTGCAGTTTTTCCTGGGCTTTACCGCGTTGTTTTTCCAATTTGGCGAGCAGTTTTTCAGCATCAGCCAGGGCTTGGGAGCAGGCGTTTTCCAGATGCTCGAGCAAGCTGCCCGAAAGTTGTTGGAGCAGGTGCAACGGAGTGTTTACTGGCTTCTTGGTGGCCGACATGGTTTACCTCCTGACTGACGTGAGTGCGGCTCATACTAGACCTCTGCTGCAACCGCCGCTAGGGCATGTTGACAGTACACAAGACGTTGCGTTGCAAGGGACGAAAAAACTTCTGCACCTGCACCTGGGGCAATCCACCTCTACAGATATCGGCACTGGCATAATTCCTCGATTCGAGGCCGGAGAGCACACATGTCGCGTCACCTGTTTTTAATCCTGTGCATGGCTTGCTCCATGACTCAGGCCGTTGAAAAAACCAATGCCAACGAAGCTCGCGACTTGGCGTACAGCCTGGGCGCGAGCCTGGGTGAGCGCCTGCGCCAGGACGTGCCCGACCTGCAGATCCAGGCCTTGGTGGAAGGTCTGCAACAAGCCTATCTGGGCAAGCCGCTGGCCCTCAAGGATGAACGCATCGAACAGATCCTGGCCGAGCATCAGGCGCAACTGACGGCGCAATCCACGACACCGCAAATCGAAGTCGCACTGAAAACAGAGCAGAGGTTTCTCAATGAGGAAAGAAGCCGGCCCGGCGTCCAGCAACTGGCGGACGGGATCCTGCTGACCGAACTCAAGCCAGGCCACGGCGCGAAAGCCGGTCCTCACGGCAAGGTCCAGGTGCTGTACATCGGTCGATTGCCGGACGGCACCGTATTCGATTCCAACCGACAGGCCCAGTGGTTCAGCCTCGACAGCGTGATTGACGGTTGGCGCAGTGCATTGCCGCAAATGCCGGTAGGTGCGAAGTGGCGGCTGGTGATTCCTTCAACCCAGGCCTATGGCGCCGAAGGTGCCGGGGATGTGATCCCGCCATTCACGCCTCTGGTGTTTGAAATCGAGTTACTGGGCACGACAACCTGACACTGCCCCAAACGAAAAAACGGTGCGCAATGCGCACCGTTTTTTTATTACCGCGAGCCCTTCAGGCCTGGACCGCAGACTCTTCCTTGTGGGCGTTGTGCAGCACCTCGATCAGGCAGTCTTCCAATTCGAAGCGCTCGTGCAGCAGGCCGCCCAGCTCTTTGAATTTTTCCGCTACGCACTTGCCTTCATCACAAAGGTCGTTGAACGCCAGCAGTTTTTCGGTGATGACGTCGATGCGCGGATAGATCTGCTCGGCAAGCTCCAGACCACGCTTGTCGTTGAAGGCCTTGGCCTCGCCCGTCAGTTGTTCGTAGATCTCGAAATGACCGGCAGACACATAGTCCACCAGCACACCGCAGAACTCCTGCAACGGTTTGCGGCTCTCGCTCAGCGCTTCAGGCTTGTCGCCGAGAGCATCATAGGCCCGAACCAGTTCGTGACGCTCCTGCAACCAGCGGTCGATCAGCAGATGCACCCCACCCCAGCGTTCCTGAGCATTCTGACAACTTTCGAGCATGGTGATTTCTTCCCTTGTGAGTCATGCCCCTCGCAGCCTGCCCACGCCTGAATGATCAGGGTCAAGCCAGACATAACATGATCGAGCGGCACAATTCCAATACACGTGCGGGCCAGATTATGCCCGCACGACAACTGCTTCAAGGTACGCAGGAGATAAAGTTCATACAAGTGTTTAATCCAAGGCCCGGACCAGGTGCGACGTATCGCCGCTGAGCGGTCGTACCAGAGCTTTCCAGACAAGTCGCAGCAGCAGATAGGTCATCGCGCTGGACACCGCGAGAAAAAACAACAGGCTCCACTCGGGGATGCTCAGGTCGAACAGCGTCCAAGTGATGGTCGCGCAGTCGACCGCACCGTCGAGGACACGATGCAAGGCGCACCACCAGGACTCCGACCTTTGCATCTGCACCATACAATCGGGCAACTGCTCGAACGAAACGCTTTGCACCAGGACCTGACGCCATGCCAGGGTCATTCCCGCCGACGCAAAAACCCACCCCATCGCCCCATACAGAATGCTGCCCTTTTCACCCGGGCCATGTACGCAGGCCACGAGGCCGTTCACCAGAAACAGCATCAGACACAACCGCTGCAAGACGCACAGGCTGCAGGGCGTCAGGCCGACCGCATATTCCAGATAACTGGCGATGCCCAAAGCCAGGGCAGCGGCAATGGAAGCCATGAGAAACAAGAAGCGTGAGCTGGCCAAGGACATGGCGGTTCCGTAACAAAAGAGACAAGCAGTTACGGTAGAGGAAAGCCCTTGGGCCTTTCAAGGCAAGCCCGTGCAGACACTTCACCAGGGGTGTAGGGAATTCCCGACAGGCACAAGGGGATTCAGCGCAGTCCTCTGTAGGACTTTGCCGACGGCATGACTAAAGCCCTGTATTCGTGGCGAGGGCGCTTGCTCCCTCGCCACCGCGACTCAAACAGAATTCAAGTGGACAGGACCTGGGCCGGGACCGGCAAAGGCGCGGCCAGCAGACGTTCATCCAGCAGCCCCAGCCCTTCCTGGAACAACTGATTGCTACGCTCGGCATCCCCCAGTTGCGCCAACAACCGCGCCAGTTCAGCGCAGGCTTCTGGGTTGCGCTGAACCCGCAGACTACTTTCCAGATAATCCCGCGCCTTGCCCCACAAGCTGCCCTGCAAGCACAGGCGCCCCAGTGTCAGCAGCAAGCTTGGATCGGCTGGATGATCCTTGAGCCAGCCTTCGGCCGTTTGTAGCTGGCGGATCGGATCATTGCCCCGAACCAACCCGTACAAACGCGCCAGGTGGCTGTCATAGTGACGCTTGAGCGCGGTCCGCAACACTTCTTCGGCCTCGACCTGGGCCCCCAACTGCCGCAACTGCTCAGCATAGGCCAGCACCAGTGCCGGTTCCTGACGCTGCGCGGAGGTCAGCTGTTGCCAGGCGCGGTTGAGCGACTGCAAACCGACGCTGCCGTCCTCTTCACGATGGGCCGCCAAGGTGAGGTTTTCCCCCCACGCTCGGCGCTCAAGTTCAGTCAGTTCACTGGGCGGCAGGACTTTGTCCTTGCGCAGCTCCGGCAACAGCCGGATCACCGCCGACCAGTCACCCCGTTGCTGATGCAGTCGCTGCAACTGGCGCAAGGTCTGGGCGTTATGTGGATGACGTTCATGCATGGCTTGCAGCGTGCTCAGTGCACCGTCGGTGTCACCTCGGTCGGTCTGCAATTGCGCATGAGTCAACGCGATGGCCAGCTCCGCCTGGGGCTGACGTTCCAAGGCACGCTCCAGCAAACTGTCGCTCTGCTCGTAGAGCCCCTGCTCATTGGCGGCACGGGCGGCGCCGAGGTAATACAACAATGGCTGGCGCTCGGCCTCGGCGGCACGATGCAAGTGACGCTGGGCACTGGCCCAGCGCCCTTCGGCCAGATCCAGTTGGCCGTGCTCGATTGCCACCTGCACACGACGGCTGCGGTTGCGCCGCGACCACGGGTTGACCACCCCACTGGAGGTGGTCACCAGCCCGATCAAGGCGCTCACGCACCGCCACAACAGCCAGAGCGCCGCCACCAGCGCCAGGGTGACCCACAGGCCAGCTTCGTAACGGAAATTCTTGTACGCCACCAGCACGTAACCCGAGTGCTCGGCAATCGCCACGCCGAGTAAAGCGGCGGCAGCGATGACCACGAACAGAATCACGTAGAGACGCTTCATGGCGTGGTCTCCTGCTCGCCAGGTTTGGGCAGCGGCTTGACCGAGTCCTCGGCATTCAGGTTGCGACGCTCAAGGTACGCCTGAACGCTGCTCAGGGTGCCCGTCAGGTCCGGCGTGACCACCGTCACCGGCTGTTTGGACAGCTCGACCACACGCTCCAGCATGACTTTGCTTTGCGGATTGTCCTGGTTGAAGTTGTTCTTCAGCACGTCCCGTGCTTCGGTCAGCGCCTGGGTGTACACCGGCGCCTGACCGTTGAGGGCGGCCCATTGCGCCTGCTCCAGCGCCAGGCTCAGGGCCAGGCGCACCTGCACCAGGCTCTGCCCGGCCAGGAGCGGACGGACGTTCTCATCCGCGTTGAAATCGATGCGGATGTAGCGCGAAATCTGATCCCACCACTGTGCCCAGCGGCTGGCGCCATCGCCATCGGCGGTCAGGCCCAGCAGGGATTCGCCGCGGTCCTTGTATTCGGGCGCCAGCTCGGTGAGTTGCAACACCTGGTCACGCAGGGCTCCCAGTTGCAGGAAGAGCCCGGTGCGATCCGGTTGTTCGGTGCTGCGCAGCGCCGCAAGCGTCTTGGCCAGTTGCTCACGAGCGGCGAAAGAGCCAGGGTCATTCTGCTCGCGCAAGATCTCGTCAGCCCCCTGGACCAGTGCCTGGGCGCTGCTGATGTCTTGCAAGGCGGACAGACGCAAGCTGGCCAGGCGTAACAGATGCTCGGCCTCAGCCAGGCGCCAGTCCTTGCGGCTGGCACCGAGCACGGTTTCCAGGCGCTGGCTCAGGCGCTGCTGATCGCCTTGCAGTTGGGCAACCTGACGCCGACGCTCCTCCAGTTCTTCAGCCGGCGGCAATTGCGCCAGACGCTCACTGAGGCGCTGCTCATTGAGCTTGAGGGTCTGGGCCTGGTCATTCAACGCCTGGACCTGGGCGGACTGCTGCTGGTTATTGGCTTGCAGATGACGCACCTGCCACACGCCCCAGCCGCCAACGGCCACGCCGGCTGCCCCCAATAACAACGCGACAATGGCCAGTCCGTTACCGCGACGTGGCGCCATCGGGGCCGGGGTTTCAACCGGCGCATCGATCGCAGGCTGGTCTTGATCTTTTGGCAAGGCTGTTTCGCTCACGTATCCATCCTTTGCATTAGAAAACGGCACGGACTGTTCCCGTAACGCCGCCAGCAAAGCCGCGGCACTGGCGCCACGGCAATCCACAACTGTTCGGGCCCCGGCGGCACGCGCCATCTCGGCAACCCTCGGGCTTGGAACAAACAACGGTAACCGCGCCAGAGCGGGCCACGCGTCGCCAGCGAGCCGCTGCAGATGCTCGAAGCTCTGCCCACTGCTGACCACCAGGGCGTTCAAGCGTTCCGCTTCAACCCTCGCCGGCAACTCACCTTCGCGGTAGTGGGGCAGGCCGCGCCGGTACAATTCCAGATAATCGACCCTAGCACCTTGCTCGCGCAAACGCTCTGCCAGCAAACCGCGCCCGCCCTCGCCACGCACGATCAACACCTTGGGATCGGGCCGGCTGATAGCCTGGCGTAACACCAGGTGCTCCAGCAAGGCTTCGCTGTCGTCGCCGTTATCGGGGTAAAACACAGTGAGGCCGGCGTCGGTCAGGATCTGCCCGGTGGCCGCGCCCACGCTGAACCATGGCTGGTCTGGCGGCTGGGGCCAGTATTGACGCAGCAGCTCCATGCACAAGCGTGCTGCGGGCTTGCTGACCACAATCACGGCACAGTACTGGTCCAGCTTTTGAAGGGTCCCCTGCCCGGCATCGGAAACGGGGATCGGCTCGATATCCAGCAACGGCAGGCTGCTGCTGAATACACCCGCTTCGGCCAGGGCAGTCGCCAGCGCCGACGACTCGTCTGCCGGCCGGGTGAGCAGCAGTCGCCAGCCTGTCACGCGTGGCCTGCCTCGCCGTAGACCGCCTTGAGAATGTCATCAGCGCCCTGGCTGAGCAGGTCTTCGGCCACCCGCACACCCAACGCCTCGGCATCGCGGCGCGGCGCCCGGGCCTCGGCGCTGAGCAGCCGGCCACCTTTCGGATCACCCACGAGGCCACGCAACCAGACCTGTTCGCCTTCCAGCACGGCGTAACAGGCGATGGGTACTTGGCAACCGCCATTAAGGTGTTTGTTGAGGGCACGCTCGGCGAAAACCCGCGTGGCCGTGTCTTCGTGGTGCAGCGACGCCAGCAGGGCGTGAATGTCGCTATCGGCGTTGCGGCATTCGATGCCCACCGCCCCCTGGCCACCGGCTGGCAGGCTGTCGTCGACGCTGATGGCCGAGGTGATGCGATCTTCGAAGCCCAGGCGGATCAGGCCAGCGGCGGCGAGGATGATCGCGTCGTACTCACCGGCGTCGAGCTTGGCCAGGCGTGTGTTGACATTACCGCGCAGGAAACGGATTTGCAGATCAGGACGGCGCGTCAGCAACTGCGCCTGGCGACGCAGGCTGGACGTGCCAACCACGCTCCCGGCAGGCAGCGCCTCAAGGCTGGAGAAGGTATTGGAGACGAAGGCATCGCGCGGATCTTCCCGCTCGCAGATGCAAAACAGACCCAGGCCTTCGGGGAAGTCCATGGGCACGTCTTTCATCGAATGCACGGCGATGTCGGCTTCGTTGTCCAGCAGCGCGGTTTCCAGCTCCTTGACGAACAGGCCCTTGCCGCCGATTTTCGACAGCGGCGAGTCCAGCAGCTTGTCGCCGCGGCTGACCATGGGCACCAGCGTCACGTTAAGACCGGGATGGGCGGCTTCCAGACGGGCCTTAACGTATTCGGCCTGCCAGAGGGCCAAGGCACTTTTACGGGTGGCGATGCGAATCTCGCGAGGGGACATGGATCAATCCGTACTTAAAAGATACGGCGGATAATAACAGCTCAGCCAAAACCGCTTTGATTTGAATCACGACCCCAAGGCCTCCCTGGCCGTCAATGTCCTGGAAAATGGAATGCCTGGCCGCGCGACACTAAAGCTGTTGCATCATCTTGCGCACACCGGCCACGTGTCGTCGACTGACAATCAACGCATCGCCATTGAGGCCTTTGAGAAACAGCTGGAAGTGTCCCAGCGGGGTGCGTTGCAAACGCTCGATTCGCTCGCGGGCCACGAGGGCATTGCGGTGGATGCGCACAAAGCGCTCGCCGAACTCGTCTTCAAGGGCCTTGAGCGGCTCGTCCAGCAACACCTCGCCACTCTCATGGCGCAAGGTTACGTATTTATGGTCGGCAATGAAGTAGACCACCTGGTTCAACGGGATCAGCTCGATACCCTTGCGGGTGCGGGCACTGATATGGCTGCGAGGGCCGCTGCCACTTTCAGCGGCCGGCCGGGTCAGCGCCGCCAGTTGCACCCGGTTGGGCCGCTCAGCCTTGCGCAAGGCCTCAGCCAGCGACTCGGCGGAGATCGGTTTGATCAGATAGCCCACGGCGCCGGCCTGCAACACCTCCGGCGGGAAGTCGTCCCGGGTGGTACAAAACACCACCGAAGGCGGTGACTCGCGTTCGCACAGTTTCGCCGCGACCTGCAAGCCATCCAGGCCCGGCATGCGAATGTCGAGCAGCACGATATCCGGCTTGTGGCTTTCAATAAGGGCCAATGCCTCTTCGCCATTGGTGGCGCTCGGCTCCAGGACACTGTAACCCTCGAGTTCGCCAACCATTCGGCTCAGGCGCTCACGGGCCAGTGGTTCGTCATCAACGATCAGGACATTCATATTGCGCTGGATTCCTGCGTGAGTCTCGCACAAGGATAGCGTAGACAGGGGAAGTGACATCCGTCACCGCGATCCACGCTAAGACTCGCTCGAGGGCCAAAAAGTGCCGCGAGGCAGTTGCCTATCTTTACCAGCGCTTGCCGATAGAGGCTCGAGGCCTGTTGTCGCACGGCGTCGCCATAGGGATGGTTAACACTCGATCTGACCAATATGAGCTCCCCCTTTTTCTATTCGTCCGCTGCGCCATGGATGGAAAAAGCAAAAGTCCTACCGTCCACTGTAGACGGTTGCCGCGACGATATTGCTCAATCGGAAAATATCGTTGCGCAAAAAGCCTCATTAAATGCTTGGGTTGTGCACAAAAAAGCTGCCGACCAGTGCCAGCGCCAGCCCCGGCAACCCTGCTATCATCCGCCGCAGCCTTTAACCGCTATTTTTTCTTCAGCCGATCACGAGCGAATTCATGAGCACTGACAAGACCAATCAGTCCTGGGGCGGCCGCTTCAGTGAACCCGTCGACGCCTTCGTCGCCCGCTTCACCGCCTCCGTCAACTTCGACCAGCGCCTGTATCGCCACGACATCATGGGTTCGATCGCCCACGCCACCATGCTGGCCAAGGTCGGCGTGCTGACCGATGCCGAGCGCGACCGCATCATCGACGGCCTGAAGACCATCCAGGGTGAAATCGAGGCCGGCCAGTTCGATTGGCGCGTCGACCTTGAAGACGTGCACATGAACATCGAAGCGCGCCTGACCGATCGCATCGGCGTGACCGGCAAGAAGCTGCACACCGGTCGCAGCCGCAACGACCAGGTCGCCACTGACATCCGCCTGTGGCTTCGCGATGAAATCGACCTGATCCTGGCCGAGATCACCCGCTTGCAAAAAGGTCTGCTGGAACAAGCCGAGCGTGAGGCCGAGAGCATCATGCCCGGCTTCACCCACCTGCAAACCGCCCAACCTGTAACGTTCGGGCATCACATGCTGGCCTGGTTCGAAATGCTCAGCCGCGACTACGAACGCCTGGTCGATTGCCGCAAACGCACCAACCGCATGCCCCTGGGCAGCGCTGCCCTGGCCGGCACCACCTACCCGATCGATCGCGAATACACCGCGCAACTGCTGGGCTTCGACGCCGTCGGCGGCAACTCGCTGGATAACGTTTCTGACCGCGATTTCGCCATCGAATTCTGCGCCGCCGCGAGCATCGCGATGATGCACCTGTCGCGTTTCTCCGAAGAGCTGGTGCTGTGGACCAGCGCGCAATTCCAATTCATTGACCTGCCGGACCGCTTCTGCACCGGCAGCTCGATCATGCCGCAAAAGAAAAACCCCGACGTGCCGGAACTGGTGCGGGGCAAGAGCGGCCGGGTGTTCGGTGCGCTGATGGGCCTGTTGACCCTGATGAAAGGCCAGCCATTGGCCTACAACAAGGACAACCAGGAAGACAAGGAACCGCTGTTCGACGCCGCCGACACCCTGCGTGATTCACTGCGGGCCTTTGCCGACATGATCCCGGCCATCAAGCCCAAGCATGCCGTGATGCGCGAAGCGGCCCTGCGCGGCTTCTCCACTGCCACTGACCTGGCCGACTACCTGGTACGCCGTGGCCTGCCGTTCCGTGACTGCCACGAAATCGTCGGTCATGCCGTGAAATACGGGGTGGACAGCGGCAAGGACCTGGCGGAGATGAGCCTGGATGAACTGCGTCGGTTCAGCGACCAAATCGAGCAAGACGTGTTCGCGGTGCTGACTCTGGAAGGCTCGGTCAACGCCCGTGACCACATCGGCGGTACCGCTCCGGCGCAGGTCAAGGCTGCCGTGGTGCGCGGCCAGGCGTTGCTCGCCACCCGCTAGAAGCTGAAAAGCTTCGCGAGCAAGTTCGCTCCCACAGTGGATCTCCCGTGAACACACCTCTTGTGAACATCAGAGATTCAAATGTGGGGGCGAGCCTGCTCGCGATAGCTGACTTCAAATCACCGAAAATATCACTTCTTGGCAGCGATCATCGCCAAAAACGCTGGCATCGCCGCTTCCCTATCCACCGCGATCCGCTGCACATGCGGGTTCTGCCCCAAGCGCTCCATCAGCGCCTTGGCCGCCGGCATATCCGCCAGCAGGTCGATATCGAACAGCTTCCTGCCTACCTGTAAGGCCAGCGATACGCTGTAGAAGAAATACAGATCGGCAAGGCTCATGCTATCGCCCGCCACGTAGGGCGAGAATTTGCCGTGCCTGCCGAGTGAGGCGAACCCCAGTAGCAATTCGGCCTTGGTTTTTTCCTTGATGGCGTCGGGCACCGGCATGCCGAAAAACGCCTCGCCGTAGCTGGCCCGCCCTGGCAGCTCGATGTACAGCTCGATCTCCCTGCACAAGGCCAGTACCTGGGCACGCTCGAACGGGTCACTGGGCAACAGAGCCTTACCTGGCTGGGTTTGCTCGATGTATTCGAGGATCACGCTGGTTTCGTTGATAAACCCTTGTTCGGTTTTCAACACCGGGACCTTGCCGCGGGGGCTGACGGCCAGTGCTTCGGGGGTCTGGTTGGGGTAGAACGGCACTTCTTCGAAGGGCAAGCCCTTCTCCAGCAGCGCCAGCTTGACCATGTTGTAATAGTTACTGACAGAGAAACCATAAAGCTTGAGCATCACAAAGCCTCCAGGCCGTGCGGGGTTGGCAGCCTTGCGTTATAGACCCTCGAGGCGCTTCTCGCCAGGCGCATCACGCCGCTGAATGCAGGTAAACTGGCGACCTTTCTCCAAGGAGCCTGCCATGAGCGAGCCAACCGACATCGACAGCGACGAAGAAGAGTTCGTCGAGAACACGCTGATTGAAGCCATCGAAAACCAGATCGAAAGCGACAACCCGCCAGCGGCCAAGGCCACGTTCAACAAGCTGACCCTGGTGGGTTATGAGCGCGAAGAAATACTCAGTCTGATGGCCCATGTGCTGGCTCACGAGATCGACGCCATCCTCGAAGAAGACCGCCCGTTCGACACCCAATGGTACGAAACGGCGCTGCGCGCCCTTCCCGAGTTGCCGCCGGAAAAGAAATAACCTCCGGCAAACTCCGTGGCGAGGGAGCTTGCTCCCGCTCGGCTGCGCAGCAGTCGCAAAGCGATTGGGGCCGCTACGCGGCCCAGCGGGAGCAAGCTCCCTCGCCACAACAAATGGCTCCTCTGGCCCCCGAAACAAAAAAAGCATGACGCCGACACTGGACAGCCCGGCCGACTACGCTCACCTTAGTGACGCTGTCGTCCAAATTCCTAGAAAGTCTGGAGTCCTTATGTCGCTTACCCCTGAGCTGGTTGCCGAACTGGAAATCCTTGCACTCTTCAACCTGGACAGTTCCCAGGAAGGCCTGAAAATTCATCAGACCGCTGCCCCCAAGGCTATTGCTGCCGCCCAACGCTTGTTCGAGAAAGAACTGATCACCCAGCCCGATGGTGGTTATCTGACCAGCCTGGGGCGAGATGCTGCCCAAAATGTGCAAACCGTCCTGACGATACTCAGCGTTCAAGAAGCCGCCTGATCCTCCCTGTCGCCCACGGAAATCTCCTTCAACGGGATTTCCGCAGGCGCACTGGCGCCCCCTGTAAAAAATTTGACGTCAAAACCCTACTTTCAGCTTAAGAATTCCCAAGCTCGGGCGCTAAACTGCCATTAGCTGTGATCCCCCACGTTCGACGCCGCGAGCCGGTTGAGCTGACATGACCCGCAATCACGAAATACGCCCCGATCTGGACGAGGGAATCGACCGCAAGGTCCTGAGCCAGTTGCGCGCACGTTTTCTCAAGCTCAATACTGTCCGGATGGAGCGTGCCCTGGAAGGCCTGTCGACTCGCCAGCAAGGCGTGCTGACGCTGCTGCCGCTGTTTTTCCACGTCAACCATCCACTGCTGCCCGGCTACGTCTCGGGCAGTACGCCTGCCGGGCTGTCGAACTATGAGCCCGACGCCAGCGTCTTGGCCGAGGCCCAGCGGCTGACCCGTTCGTTCTCCTACAAGCCGCGCCACGGCAGCAACTCGCCGCGACCGATTCTTGGCCTGTTCTTGATGGGCAGCCTCGGCACGCTGGCCCAGGCCGATCAGAGCGACATGGATGTGTGGGTCTGCCACGGGCCGGACCTGAGCGACGACGAACTGGCCGAGCTGCGCAAGAAATGCCAGTTACTGGAGGCTTGGGCCGCGACCCAGGGCGCCGAAGCCCACTTTTTCCTGATCGACCCGGCGCGCTTCGTCCGGGGCGACCGGGACAATCAGCTCAGTTCCGACGATTGCGGCACAACCCAGCATTACCTGCTGCTGGACGAGTTCTACCGCACCGCCATCTGGCTGGCCGGGCGCACACCGATCTGGTGGCTGGTGCCGGTCTATGAAGAAGACAACTATGAGCAGTACACCCATACGCTGATTTCCAAGCGTTTCATTCGCGCGGATGAAACGCTGGACCTCGGGCATCTGGCCTACATCCCTGCTGGGGAATTCATCGGCGCCGGGCTCTGGCAATTGTTCAAGGGCATCGAGTCGCCGTACAAGTCCGTGCTCAAGCTGCTGCTGACCGAGGTCTACGCCAGCGAGCACCCGAACGTGCGCTGCCTGAGCCTGCGCTTCAAACAGGCCGTGTTTGCCAATCGCCTGGACCTGGAAGAGCTGGACCCGTACATGGTGGTTTACCGTCGCCTGGAGGAGTACCTCAATGCCCGTGGCGAACCCGAACGCCTGGAGCTGATCCGACGGGCGCTGTACCTGAAGGTCAATCGCAAGCTCACCGGCCAGGGGCGCAGCGGCGGCTGGCAACGGGTGCTGCTCGAACGACTGGCCCGCGAATGGGGCTGGGACCCGCGTCAACTGGCGCTGCTGGACAGCCGCAGCCAGTGGAAGGTGCGCCAGGTCAGCAACGAGCGGCGAGCGCTGGTCAACGAGCTCACCCACAGCTACCGCTTCCTGACCCAGTTCGCGCGCACCGAGAAAAGCGTCAGCCTGATCAACAGGCGCGACCTCAACGTCCTTGGCAGGCGGTTGTACGCAGCCTTCGAGCGCAAGGCCGACAAGGTCGAGTTCATCAACCCTGGCATTGCCCCGGACTTGGCCGAAGACACCCTGACGCTGGTGCAGTCACCCAACAAGAAAGAACCGGGTCAGAACCAGTGGGGCTTGTATAACGGCAGCCTCAACGCCCTGGAGTGGGAAAATTTCGCACCGATCAAACGCAGCCGCGAATTGCTGGAACTGCTGACCTGGTGCCATCGCAACGGCGTGATCGACAGCAGCACGCGCCTGGCGCTGCACCCCGGGGACAGCGACCTTAGCGAGTTCGAACTGTTCAACCTGCTGGGCAGCCTGCAACAGTCCATCGCCCTGCCCCTGACTAGCGTGGATGAAGAGCAATTACTGCGCGCCAGCGTACCCAGCGAAGTGCTGATCCTGGTGAACGTCGGCGTCGACCCGCTCAAACATCACCGCGACCTGAATATCCTGATGACCACCGAGCGCACCGACTCCCTGAGCTACGCCGGGGTGCGGGAGAACCTGGTACTGACCCTCGACCAGGTCACGCTCAATAGCTGGAATGAAGTGCTGGTCAACCGTTTCGACGGCGAGCACGCCCTGCTCGACTGCCTGCGCGACTACCTCAACGACCTGCCCGTCACGCAGCGCCAGCCGCGCTTGCAGGTACGGTGCTTCTGCCACAACCGCGCGCAGTTCATTGCACGACGGGTCGAGGACGTCATCGAAACGGCCCAGACCCTGCTGTTGAGCCGGCTCAACCACCGCTATCTGCTTCAGGTCCAGCAGCATTATCACGTGCTGGAGTTGGTACCTGGCCATGTCAACCACGTGGCGCTGGGCAGCCTGTCGGCACTGATGGATTACCTGGGCGAGGAACTGACAGCCTACAGCCCGCTGCATCTGGACCCGATGGCCCTGGAAGACCACGACCTGGCACTGGTCCTGCCCATGGGCCAGCCCGAGTGCATTCAGGTGTTCTACCGGGTCAACGAGGACGACGCCGAGCTGTATGTGCTCGATGAACTCAACGCCTTGTGGCAACAGCGCCTGCCGTATCACGACGAGCACAGCCTGCTGGTACCACTGCAACGCTTCTTGCAATCGGTGCTGTACCGCCGCGACGCCTTGCTGCCGATGGATGCTGCCCAACCGTTGACCCTGGAAACCCTGTACTACCAGCTCCTCCCCTCAGGCCCCGGACGGGCACGGCGGATCGAGGCGCGACAGACGCCGCAGACGCCGGAAAACAAGCCGTTCTATGACGTGCAGGCCATCATCGGCAAAGCCGCGCACGGCCAGGTGCACGTCACCCTATATTGTGATCAGCAGGAGTTTTCGGAGTTGGAACATGGCGACCAGCTGTTCAGCGTGGTCGCCAGGGAGATCGTCGAGCAACGCCGTGAGGCCAAGCGCTACCGTTGCTACATCACCGACCTGGACCTCTCGGGCCTGGTGGGCGATGGCGCCTGCTCAAGCAATTTGTACCTGCGCTACAAGGCCGACCTGGAACGCGCGCTGAACGAGGCACTGGCCTCGGTCTGACGCCGCTCAGAGGTGGAAGTCGCCGCCCGCTTCAGGCTGATATTCCACGGCCAGCAACGTCAGCTTCAGCGTCTTGCCGCCCGGGGCGGGCCAGTCGATGTGCTGGCCGACCTTCAGCCCCAGCAATGCGCTGCCCACCGGGGCGAGGATCGAAATCTTGCCTTCATCGGCATTCGCGTCCTGGGGGTAAACCAGGGTCAGGTGATAGTCCTTGCCACTGCTTTCTTCGCGGCAGTGCACGCGTGAGTTCATGGTCACGACATCGGCGGGCACTTCATCGTGGCCCACCAGGCTATCGGCGCGATCCAGTTCGGTTTGCAACGCAATCACGCCTGGCAGCGTTTCATCAAGGCTGTCGATCAGGCGTTCCAGACGCTGTACGTCCAGACGGGTAAGGGTGATGGAAGGTGCGGTCATGATCCGGGCAGACTCCTTTCTTCTGCACAAAAAAAGCAAAACCCCGCCACAAAAAGGCGGGGTTTTCACGGGCCTCGATGAGTTGAGGCGTAGCCGGACACTATCACAGCTCAATAAATAAACAACCCGGGCGGGGTACAGCGGTACCCATGGGTAGCTCACGACAACCGAATGGGCGACGCCGAACCCTTGTGGCGAGGGAGCTTGCTCCCGCTCGGCTGCGCAGCAGTCGCAAGATTTTGGAGTCGCTTCGCACCCCAGCGGGAGCAAGCTCCCTCGCCACAGAAGCTTCCAAGACCAACGGTTACCTTAGGGACTTGCGCTCAAGCGCCTCGGCACAGATCACCCGGCGGCGCTCATCGTCGGCCGAGCGCCATTCGCGGATATCCTCCACATGGCGGAAACAGCCGAGGCAGACCTTCTGTTCATCCAGCTTGCACACGCTGCTACACGGTGAAGGCACGGCGGAACTGACATTACTGTAGAGCGGCTTGGGCGGCCGCGCCGGGGCGGTCTGGCTCACGCGGTCACAGGCCTTCGAAATCAAGTTCTGCATCCGCCTGCTGCTTGACGATGCGCTCGAGCATCTCGCCCAGCTGCTCTTCGCTCTTGTCGCACATCCAGCGCTCGCTTTCCTCGTCGTAGTCGAAGTGGAACCCGCCGGACACCGCTGCCAGCCACAACTGCCGCAACGGCTCCTGGCGACTGAAGATCAACTGGGTGCCGTTCTCGAACTTGACGGTCAGCACACCGGCGGAGCTTTCCAGATCGATATCCAGGCCACTTTCGTCAAACACATCCTCCAGCATTTGCTGGGTGCTATCGACCAGATCGTGGAAACGGGCTTCAGTCAAACTCATTGCGGCAACCTCGAAAATGTCTGCTCATGCTCAAGCGCCGCAAGATACGGGCGCTTCCCGGCGATTGCAAAGGATATACCGACCGAAGACAGCCCGCGCCGGGAAATGCCCGGTGGCCGGTCGGACGGGAACCCCGTTGCATAGGCAAGCCGCCGGGTGGCCGGTATACTCCGGCGCAATTAACGCATTTTCAAGGATTTCGCCATGAAGCGCCTGATCTCTTCCCTTGCTGCGCTCGTCGCGGTTGCCTGCCTTGTGACGGCCTGTGGTCAAAAAGGTCCGTTGTACCTGCCTGATGACAGCAAGTCCCCTGAAGAGCAGGCCAAGTCGTCGCAAGCCAAACCCCACGCGCACGACACCAACCCCACTTACTAAGGGAACGCCATGGACGCTTTTAACTACCGTGGCGGGGAGCTGTTCGCGGAAGGGGTTGCCCTGTCCGCGATCGCCGAACGTTTCGGCACGCCGACCTACGTCTATTCCCGAGCTCACATCGAAGCCCAATACCTGGCCTTCGCCGATGCCCTCGCCGGCATGCCGCACCTGGTGTGTTTCGCCGTAAAAGCCAACTCCAACCTGGGTGTACTCAATGTCCTGGCGCGCATGGGCGCCGGTTTCGACATCGTTTCAGGTGGTGAGCTCGAACGCGTACTGGCCGCCGGCGGCAGCGCTGACAAGATCGTATTTTCCGGGGTCGGCAAGACCCGTGAAGACATGCGCCGCGCACTGGAAGTCGGCGTGCACTGCTTCAACATCGAATCCACCGACGAGCTGGAGCGCCTGCAAATCGTCGCCGCCGAGCTGGGTGTCCGCGCGCCGATCTCCCTGCGCGTGAACCCGGACGTCGACGCTGGCACCCACCCGTACATTTCCACCGGCCTCAAGGAAAACAAGTTCGGCATCGCCATTGCCGACGCCGAAGACGTGTATGTGCGTGCCGCCCAACTGCCAAACCTGGAAGTACTGGGCGTCGATTGCCACATCGGCTCACAGCTGACCACCCTTGAGCCCTTCATCGATGCCCTCGACCGCCTGTTGGCGCTGGTCGACCGCCTCGGCGACTGCGGCATCTACCTGCGTCACATCGACTTGGGTGGCGGTGTCGGCGTGCGCTATCGCGATGAAGAGCCGCCGCTGGTGGCCGACTACATCAAGGCTGTGCGTGAACGCCTCGAAGGGCGTGACCTGGCGCTGTTGTTCGAGCCGGGCCGCTACATCGTGGCCAACGCCGGCGTGCTGCTGACCCAGGTCGAATACCTCAAGCACACCGAGCACAAGGACTTCGCCATCGTCGATGCGGCCATGAACGACCTGATCCGCCCGGCGCTGTACCAGGCGTGGATGGACGTGACCGCAGTGCGCCCACGCGACAGCGCCGCCCGCAGCTATGACATCGTCGGACCGATCTGCGAAACCGGCGACTTCCTGGCCAAGGGCCGGGAGCTTGCGCTGGAAGAAGGCGATTTGCTGGCCGTGCATTCGGCCGGGGCCTACGGGTTTGTCATGAGTTCCAACTACAACACCCGCGGCCGTTGCGCCGAGGTGCTGGTGGACGGTGATCAGGCATTCGAAGTGCGTCGCCGCGAGACGGTAGCCGAGTTGTTTGCCGGCGAAAGCCTGCTGCCGGAGTAAAACCATGCTGCTGCGTTTTACCAAGATGCACGGCCTGGGCAATGACTTCATGGTCCTCGACCTGGTCAGCCAGCACGCGCACATCCTGCCCAAGCACGCCAAGCAATGGGGAGACCGACACACCGGTATCGGCTTCGACCAACTGTTGATCGTCGAAGCGCCCAACAATCCGGACGTGGATTTCCGTTATCGGATCTTCAACGCCGACGGTTCGGAAGTGGAGCAATGCGGCAACGGCGCGCGCTGCTTCGCCCGCTTCGTGCTGGACAAGCGGCTGACCGCCAAGCGGCAGATCCGCGTCGAGACCAAAAGCGGCATCATCGAACTGGATGTGCGCAGCGACGGCCAGATCGGCGTCAACATGGGCGCCCCGCGCCTGGTACCGGCGGATATTCCGTTCGAAGCGCCGGCCCAGGCCTTGAGCTATCAGATGGAAGTCGATGGCACAACGGTGGAACTGGCGGCGGTGTCCATGGGCAACCCCCATGCCGTGCTGCGAGTGGCGGATATCAATAGCGCACCGGTCCATGAGCTGGGGCCGAAAATCGAGCACCATCCGCGCTTCCCGGCACGGGTGAACGTCGGTTTCCTGCAAGTCATCGACCGTCACCGCGCGCAATTGCGCGTCTGGGAACGCGGCGCCGGGGAAACCCAGGCCTGCGGCACCGGCGCCTGTGCGGCGGCAGTCGCGGCGATCAGCCAGGGGTGGATGGATTCGCCATTGTTGATCGACCTGCCTGGCGGGCGCCTGTCCATCGAATGGGCAGGCCCTGGTCAACCGGTGATGATGACCGGCCCGGCAGTACGCGTATACGAAGGACAAGTTCGTCTTTGAGTGAGCCAAACCCATGACCGACCAGCCACAGGTTCCAGCCCCACAGTCCGACGAATCCCCGAGCCCGCTTCCGGAAACCGCGGCAGTGGCCGCGTACCTGGAAGCCCATCCGGACTTCTTCGTCGAACATGAAGAATTGCTTGCGACCCTGCGCATCCCCCACCGGCGCGGCGATACCGTGTCGCTGGTGGAGCATCAAATGAAGATCTTGCGCGAGCGCAACATCGAAATGCGCCACCGTCTTTCGCACTTGATGGACGTCGCCCGGGACAATGACCGGCTCTTCGACAAGACCCGCCGGTTGATCCTGGCCCTGATGGACGCCAGCACCCTCGAGGATGTGGTGATGAGCGTCGAAGACAGCCTGCGCCAGGATTTCCAGGTGCCTTTTGTCAGCCTGATCCTGTTTGGCGACAGCGCCATGCCGGTGGGCCGCTGGGTGACCCACGCCGATGCACAGACCGCCATCGGCGGCCTGCTCACGGAAAACAAAAGCGTCAGTGGCAGCCTGCGCGAACATGAGCTGGACTTCCTGTTCGGCGAAGAACAGCGCAAGCAGATCGGCTCCACTGCCGTCGTGGCCATCGCCCATCAGGGCGTGCATGGCGTGCTGGCCATCGCCAGTCGCGACCCGCAGCACTACAAGAGCTCAGTGGGCACGCTGTTCTTGAGCTACATCGCCGAAGTCACCGGCCGGGTGCTGCCACGGGTTGCCGGTTCGCTGCGCTCGGTACGCTGATAATGGAGCGACAACTGGACGCCTACTGCGAACACCTGCGCAGTGAGCGCCAGGTGTCGCCCCATACGTTGTCGGCCTATCGCCGCGACCTGGACAAAGTCCTGGGCTGGTGCCAGAAACAGAACATTGGCAGTTGGTCAGCGCTGGACATCCAGCGTCTGCGTAGCCTGATCGCCCGCCTGCACCAACAAGGGCAATCCTCCCGCAGCCTGGCGCGCCTGTTGTCGGCGGTGCGCGGTTTGTACCACTACCTCAACCGCGAAGGTCTCTGCGATCACGACCCGGCCACCGGCCTGGCGCCGCCCAAGGGCGAACGCCGGCTGCCGAAAACCCTCGACACCGATCGCGCCCTGCAACTGCTTGAAGGTGCCGTCGAGGATGACTTCCTGGCGCGGCGGGACCAGGCGATTCTCGAGCTGTTCTATTCTTCCGGCCTGCGGCTTTCGGAGCTGACAGGGTTGAATCTGGATCAATTGGACTTGGCCGACGGCATGGTCCAGGTACTCGGCAAAGGCAGCAAGACCCGCCTGCTACCCGTCGGACGCAAGGCTCGCGAAGCCCTGGCACTGTGGCTACCGCTGCGGGCGCTGACCAACCCCGCCGACGACGCGGTATTCGTCAGCCAACAGGGCCGACGCCTCGGTCCGCGAGCGATCCAGGTGCGCGTCAAGGCAGCCGGCGAGCGTGAGTTGGGACAGAACCTGCACCCGCACATGCTCAGGCATTCCTTCGCCAGCCATTTGCTGGAGTCGTCCCAGGACCTGCGCGCCGTCCAGGAGCTGCTCGGCCACTCGGACATCAAGACCACACAGATCTATACCCACCTGGATTTCCAGCATCTGGCGACGGTCTATGACAGTGCCCACCCCAGGGCCAAACGTATCAAGGGCGACGAATCATGACCATCGAGCTCATCACTTTCGACCTCGACGACACCCTGTGGGATACCGCTCCGGTGATCGCCAGCGCCGAAGCCGTATTACGCCAGTGGCTGACCGACAACGCTGCGAACCTGGGCGGCGTGCCAGTGGAGCACCTGTTCTCGATTCGCGAACAAGTGCTGCGCGAAGAGCCCGGCCTGAAGCACCGCATCAGTGCGTTGCGCCGACGGGTGCTGTTTCGGGCCTTGCAGGAAGCCGGCTACGACCAGTGGCAAGCGTCCGAGCTGGCAGACCAGGCATTCGAAACGTTCCTGCACGCCCGTCATCAACTGGAGGTTTTCCCCGAGGTCCAGCCCACCCTGGAAATCCTCGCCAACCATTTCGCCCTTGGCGTGGTCACCAATGGCAACGCCGATGTGCGTCGCCTGGGGCTGGCGGATTATTTCAAATTCGCCCTGTGCGCCGAAGACATCGGCATCGCCAAGCCGGACGCGCGGCTGTTCCACGAGGCCTTGCAGCGCGGTGGCGCCACGGCGCAGACCGCCGTGCACATTGGCGATCATCCGGGCGATGACATCGCCGGCGCCCAACAGGCCGGCCTGCGCGCGGTGTGGTTCAACCCGGCGGGCAAGGCCTGGGACGCCGATCATGCGCCGGATGCGGAGATTCGCAGCCTGACCGAATTGCCAGGGTTGTTGGCGGGCTGGCATAGCCAGCGCTGAACCCTCAAAGCCCCTTGTGGGAGCGAGCCTGCTCGCGAAGGCGGCGGCATATCCAGCATCAATGCCAACAGACCCACCGCTATCGCGAGCAAGCTCGCTCCACAGGGACGGTGCTTAGCCTGAGAACTTTATCCAGCCCATGAAAAAGCCCGCAGCGACGGCGGGCTTTTTCAGCAAGCAAGACGCAGAACTCAGATAGGGCGGCTGCCGTACTTGTTGTCAGGCTTCTTGGGCGGATCAGCGACCACGTTGGCCTCCACTTCCTGCACCTTCCCACCCCGGGCCAGGAATTCCTCCATGGCCTTGGCAAGCGCGTCACGCTCCTTGTTCTTGGCCTCGACGCTTGGCAACTCGTCGACCGATACTGCCGCCTTGGCCTTGCCTTTGGCGGTTGGGACCGGTACATCCGCCCCCTCGTCATCGGCAACGTCTTCAGCCGCTGCTTCCAAGCCTTCTTCAGCCTCGTCTTCGTCACCTACTTCGAGGTCGTCGTTTTCCAGATCATCGTCGCTCATGTTCTACCTCATGACTTGCGAAAAGCAGATTAGTTATAGCCCAGCTTCGCCATCTGTCGAAGGCTGCCAGAAAAAATTCAACATCCGCCAGCAAACAGCGGTTATGCCCCTTCACCGTACAAGGTGGCGAGGACTTTACGAGCACCGCCATGATCACGGTGCTCGCCCAGATAGATACCCTGCCAGGTACCTAGCGCCAACCGTCCTGCCGAGACCGGCAGACTGAGCTGGCAACCAAGCACGCTGGCCTTGAAGTGCGCCGGGAGGTCGTCCAGGCCTTCGTCGTTGTGCTCATAATCGGCGGTTCCTTGTGGGATCAGCCGATTGAAAAATCGTTCGAAGTCTCGACGTACCGCCGGATCGGCGTTCTCGTTGATGGTCAACGAGGCCGAGGTATGCTGCAGCCACAGATGCAACAGACCGACACGACACACCTGGAGTTCAGGCAGGCCGGCGAGCAACTCGTCTGTTACCAGATGAAAGCCCCGAGGCCTTGCCCGCAGGGTTATCAGCGTCTGTTGCCACATACAGATCTCCGCACGTTCGGCGCGCATTCTAGCGCGCTCTGGGAAAAAACAAAGGGCCTAATGCGCCTGCCTCCATGTAAGCCTTTGGCCGGAGAAAAACCCATGTCGCCTACACAACGAAAGGCGTCGGGAAAACCGGCACTCCGTGTGAGCACTGACAAATTCCAGACAAAAAAATGCCCGGCGAACCGGGCATTTTTTATTCTGCGTGCTTACAGGTTGTAACCACGCTCGTTGTGCTGGGCCAGGTCCAGGCCCACGGCTTCTTCTTCCTCGGAGACACGCAGCCCCATGACGGCGTCCAACACCTTGAGGATGATGAAGGTAACGATCGCGGTGTAGATCACCGTGAAACCCACACCTTTGAATTGAATCCACACTTGCGCACCGATATCGGTCACGGTGCCGAAGCCACCCAGGGCCGGTGCAGCGAACACACCGGTCAGGATCGCGCCGAGGATACCGCCAATGCCATGCACGCCGAATGCGTCCAGGGAATCGTCATAACCGAGTTTGCGCTTGAGGGTGGTGGCGCAGAAGAAGCACACCACGCCCGCTGACAGGCCGATGACCAGGGCGCCCATCGGGCCCACGGTACCAGCAGCCGGAGTAATCGCGACCAGACCCGCTACCACGCCCGAGGCAATGCCCAGCGCGCTTGGCTTGCCGTGGGTGATCCACTCGGCAAACATCCAGCCCAGCGCCGCAGCGGCAGTGGCAATCTGGGTAACCAGCATCGCCATGCCGGCGGTGCCGTTGGCGGCGACGGCGGAACCGGCGTTGAAACCGAACCAGCCGACCCACAGCATGGCAGCACCCATGAGGGTGTAACCCAGGTTATGCGGCGCCATTGGCGTGGTCGGGAAGCCTTTGCGCTTGCCCAGTACCAGGCACGCTACCAAGCCGGCGACACCGGCGTTGATGTGCACCACGGTACCGCCGGCGAAGTCCAGCACGCCCCAGTCCCACATCAAGCCGCCGTTACCGGACCAGACCATGTGTGCGATCGGCGCATACACCAGGGTGAACCACACGCCCATGAAGATCAGCATGGCGGAAAACTTCATCCGCTCGGCAAACGCACCGACGATCAGCGCTGGTGTGATGATAGCGAACGTCATCTGGAACGTGATGAACACCGCTTCAGGGAACAGCGCCGCCGGACCGGTCAGGCTGGACGGGGTGACGCCCGCCAGGAACGCCTTGCCCAGGCCACCCACGAAGGAATTGAAATTGACGACGCCCTGCTCCATGCCCGTGGTGTCGAACGCGATGCTGTAGCCATAAATGACCCACAGGACGCTGATCAGACCGGTAATGGCGAAGCACTGCATCATCACGGAAAGAATGTTTTTCGACCGAACCATGCCGCCGTAGAACAGCGCCAGGCCGGGGATGGTCATGAACAGTACAAGAATCGTGGCAGTCAGCATCCAGGCGGTGTCGCCGGAGTTCAGGACTGGGGCTGCCGCTTCTTCTGCCATGGCCAAGCCAGGCATTGCGAAGGACAACAGGGCTCCTAGCCCTGCGAATTTACGCAGAGTCATATTGTTTTCTCCTGGGGCGTTGGGTTTGGCGGCTTAGATAGCGTCGGTATCGGTTTCGCCGGTACGGATGCGAATGGCCTGTTCCAGATTGACCACAAAGATCTTTCCGTCACCAATCTTGCCGGTGTTGGCGGCCTTGGTGATTGCCTCGATCACCCGATCAAGATCCTTGTCGTCAATGGCGACATCGATCTTCACCTTCGGCAGGAAATCGACCACGTATTCCGCACCGCGATACAGCTCGGTGTGACCTTTTTGCCGACCGAAGCCTTTGACCTCAGTAACGGTAATGCCCTGCACGCCGATCTCGGACAGCGACTCGCGCACGTCGTCCAATTTGAACGGCTTGATGATGGCAGTGACTAGCTTCATGAAACTTTCTCCCGAATTGGTGGACTTGCCCCAGGAAAACAAACCCGACTCAAGTCTAAGCGCAGTGCCTGGCTTTGTAACGCATCGTCGGCCCAAGTTGCCCGACAGGTGCCAGTTAACCGATCCTGACGAAACTCCCCGCTCCGCCTGCTGCACTGCATTCGTCACAGCGACTGCATCAGTGCATGGGTCATCAGCCTCTAAGCAGAAAGCTTGCCATCTGTGCCCAAACCCCCTGATTTCAATCCTTTCAAGACTCTGCCGGCCTGCGCTGCGCGACGAACCGCAGCATTACGCACAACAACAGTGCGACGACACTCGACCTCATGCGCGAAAAGCGTGCACTCCTCGCTTGGAATGGACTATAGACACTGCGTGATACACTGCCCGCCATTGTTTTCAGGACACCTGCCATGCTTGCGCCCAAAGACCTCCTCGACGCCCTGAGCGGCCATGCCTCCCGCCTCTTGAGCGGCGACACTCCTCTGCCCAAAAGCGAAATCGAAAGCCAGTTCAAGGCCCTGCTGCAAAGCGGCTTCAGCAAGCTGGACCTGGTGAGCCGGGAAGAATTCGACAGCCAGATGGTCGTGCTTGCCCGAACCCGGGCACGGCTCGAGAGTTTGGAAACCAAGGTCGCGGAGCTGGAAGCGCGACTGGCTCCAGCACAGGAATAAGCCGCCCACCCGGCGACTCAACCACTCGCTGCCCCCATGGGTTGGCTCGGTGCCGACGTGCGCGGCAGCTCCAGGGTAAAGAGCGCCCCCTTACCCGGCCCCGCGCTCTGCGCCGTCAGATCGCCGCCCATCTCGTGCGCGGCCAAAATGCAGCTGTGCAGGCCGAAACCGTGGCCGTTGGCGCGCGTGGTGAAGCCGTGCTCGAACACCCGCGCAAGATTGTCCGGCGAAATCCCCTCGCCGTTATCCTCGACCTCAATCCGCACACGCTTATCGTCAATGGCTTTCAGGCGCAGGATAATTCGCGACGGTCGATCCGCGACCGAACCCAGCGCCTGCTTGGCGTTGTTGATCAGATTGACCAGGATCTGCAGCACTTTGTGCTTGTCCAGCGGCATCGTCGCAATATCGCTGAACTCCTTGACCAGCGTGACCTGGTGGCGCGCCAGGGACACGTCGCAGATGCGCACCACATCCTCGAGCAACTCTCGCAGCGAGCCCGGCTCCAGCACGCTGGAGTTGCCGGCATAGGACTGCTGGGTGGCGACGATTTCCTTGATATGGTCGATGCTCCTGGTCAACTTCGCCAACTCGCTGATCATGCTCTGCTGCTCGGCTGCCAGCGCCTCGGCCAGCTTGTCCAGATAGTCCGGCAGGACCCGGCCTTTCGGGTCGCTGCTGATGAAATCACCGAGGTCATCGGGGTGCTCCTTCATCAGCTGGACGACCTTGGCGACCCCAGGCCTTTTGGATGTGTGCACTTTCTCGTACAGAACCTGGGCTGAGACATTGACGCTATTGAGCACATTGCCCACGTTATGCAGCACGTTGGTGGCAATTTCCGCCATGCCCGCCCGGCGCGCGGTGGTGACCAGCTCGGCCTGCGCCTCTCGCAGCTCGTCGTTGACCTTGGCCAGTTGTTGCGGGCTGGGGATCTTCAAGGCCGCCGGCACCAGCCGGACCAGCAGGATGGCGGTAATCACCGACGCTATCGCCGTGATCACCTTGACCAGCGCCGACAGCCAGTAATAGGGCTGCCAGATGGTCAGGATCTCCATCACATGACTGGTTCCGCAGGCCAGGATAAACACGCCAAAAGCTGCCAGCATCCAGTCAAATGGCACGTCCTTGCGCCTGTGGATAAAGTAGATAAGCGTAAAGGGAATGGTGACGTAGGAGAGGGTGATCAAGCCATCGGCGATGACATTGGTCCACAGCAGATCAGGGCGCCACATGTAGCAATGCCCATGGGGCATAAAGCGTTTGTCGGCTAACAGAGCCAGCAGATCGTTCATGGCCACTTCCTCCCTGCGCCATTGATGCCGCCAAGTGCCGATGGGGCAAATCGCAGTCTAGCAGAGGGCCTGGCTCGTTCATTTTTGAGCGAGCAGATGGAGGCAAGCGGCCAAGCGCGTGCAATAGATCAGGGTGGAAACGAGCGTCACCCCGCAACATTCTGCCAAAATTTCCCCATCAATTACCGCACCACTGCATGCCCCCACGACTAACCTTCAAGAGCCGCAGGACGCGGCTCCCTATTCACTCAAGGAACGATTCATGTCGCTTGCCATTATCCATAGCCGCGCCCAGGTAGGGGTGGAGGCTCCTGCCGTTACTGTAGAAGTCCATCTGGCCAATGGCTTGCCGTCGCTGACGATGGTCGGCTTGCCGGAGGCGGCAGTGAAGGAAAGCAAGGACCGGGTGCGCAGCGCGATCATCAACTCAGGGCTGAATTTCCCGGCCAGGCGCATCACCTTGAACCTGGCGCCGGCGGATCTGCCCAAGGATGGCGGGCGGTTTGACCTGGCCATTGCGCTGGGGATCCTGGCCGCCAGCGTCCAAGTGCCCACCTTGACCCTGGACGATGTGGAATGCCTCGGCGAGTTGGCGTTATCCGGTGCAGTGCGACCGGTACGCGGGGTATTGCCCGCAGCGCTGGCAGCGCGCAAGGCCGGGCGCGCACTCGTGGTGCCATGGGAGAATGCCGAGGAAGCCTGCCTGGCGTCGGGACTGAAGGTGATAGCCGTGAGTCACCTGCTCGAAGCTGTGGCGCATTTTAATGGCCACACTCCGGTCGAAGCGTTTGTTTCCAACGGGCTGCTTTCCGCCAGCAAGCCCTACCCCGACCTGAGCGAAGTACAGGGCCAGGTCGGGGCCAAACGGGCGCTGCTGATCGCCGCCGCCGGGGCGCATAACCTGTTGTTCAGCGGGCCGCCGGGCACTGGCAAGACACTGCTGGCGAGCCGTTTGCCGGGGCTGTTGCCGCCGTTGGCGGAAAGTGAGGCGCTGGAGGTTGCGGCCATTCAGTCTGTCGCCAGTTGCGTGCCGTTGAGCCATTGGCCGCAGCGTCCGTTTCGCCAGCCACACCACTCGGCCTCCGGCCCGGCGCTGGTGGGAGGCGGGTCAAAACCGCAACCAGGGGAAATTACCCTAGCCCATCATGGCGTGCTGTTTCTGGATGAACTGCCGGAGTTCGACCGCAAGGTACTGGAGGTCCTGAGGGAGCCTCTGGAGTCGGGTCACATCGTGGTTTCTCGCGCCCGTGACCGTGTACGCTTTCCGGCACGCTTCCAATTGGTGGCGGCGATGAATCCCTGCCCCTGTGGATATCTTGGCGAGCCCAGCGGCCGTTGCTCGTGTACGCCGGACATGGTGCAGCGCTACCGCCATAAACTCTCCGGCCCCCTGCTGGATCGCATCGACCTGCACCTGACCGTCGCCCGGGAGGCCACGGCGCTGAATCCCAGGAGCGAACCCGGTGACGATACCGCCACCGTCGCCGAGCAAGTGGCCGAAGCCCGGGAGCGTCAGCAAAAACGCCAGGGCTGTGCCAACGCCTTCCTGGATCTGCCGGGGCTGCGCCGGCACTGCAAATTATCCACAACCGATGAAACGTGGCTGGAAACCGCTTGCGAGCGGCTGACCTTGTCGCTGAGAGCCGCCCACCGTCTGCTCAAGGTTGCCCGTACGCTGGCAGACCTTGAGCGGGCAGATCGAATCAGTCGGGAGCACCTGGCTGAAGCACTGCAGTATCGGCCCGCCACGTCTTGAAGTGCGTTATGGCTTGCTCAGGTCAACCAGCGGCGTTTCCCGTACCTCGGTTTTTTGACCGTTCTGGATGGCGTCGATGCGCTTGAGTGCTTTATCCACAGCGCCCTTGTCCGCCAACAGGCTGTAGTGAATCTGGAATTGCCTGTGCTCTTTCGGCCCAATAGTAGGCACCAAGCCCAGTGGCCGCTGGTACCGACGGTTATAGGAGAAACTGGTGCCAGGTTCCAGCCCGGTCACGTAGCCCTGGCCTTGTGTGTCGGTGTTTTTCCACAGGGAGAACACCGGAAGCGTACCGGTGTTGAAGCCTACCGACACACCAAGGCTACCGGCCTTGTTGTGCAGGACGGTGAGCGTATCGCCCTTGGCGTCAGCGTAGGGCACGACGTTATAAACGGTTTCGTCGTAATCCTTGGTGGGGGCCCGGTAAGTTTGCCAATCAGGCAAATCGCCCTTGGCCTTGTCGTTGAACGGCGAGACCTGCTTGACCGGCGCCACGAAACGCGCGCCCTGCTCCAGGAAAGGTGTGCTGAAGTTGCTGTGGTAGAGCGCCTGGTATTCCTTCGGATAATCGCCGTTATTGGTCAACGTGTCGCTGAGGGCGAAAGTCACGCTGCCGGGCTCGGTAACCAGCTCGGTCTGCACCGAGAAGTCGACCTTCTTGAAGGCCTGCTCCTTCAACTCGCCTTTCAGGGTGATGGCGTACGGAGGCTTTTCATCGATGTGCACGGTGACCTTGTTGGCCGGGATGTTGGCCGCACGACCATGCAGGGTCAGCAGTTCACCGTTGTCCATGCCGGGATGACCGACCCATTCGTAGCCACAGCGAGTCACCAGCTCATTGAAACCTTCGAGCCAGCCCAACCCACCGCGACCATTGAGCTCGATGAACGCCGGATTGACCACTTCCTTGACCGGCGAATCCCAACCCATGCGCACATTCCCGACCGACGCCTGCAGGACATTCATGCCGCGGGTCGGGACAACCGAAAGCTTCATGGTGCCGTTGTCGATATCAACGATGCTGACGCCCTCTTGCCGGCCACCGTGCAGGGTGCGCATCGTCACGGAAAAAGGTTTGTCGGTTTTCACGCCAAGCTGCTGGCTGGTGATTTGCCAGGGCTGAGCCGCTTTATCGGTATCGAGCAGGACATAGTCCCAAGCCATGGCATGGGAGGCAGCGCCCAGGGCGCTAAGGGCAACGAGGAGTTTGAGCGAAGTCATGGACACGGCCTTTTATTGGAGTTGTGCGGTTTTTATAGACTTGAAGAAACGTTTCAGCAAGCCTAAAAACAGCAATTTCCGTAAAAAAGGAAGAATCGTAGACAGGTACTTTGCGAGAGCGGACTCGTGAAACGGTGGGTCGGTGGGGTGAAGAAGTGGGCAGTGCCGGCGCCTTCGCGAGCAAGCTCGCTCCCACAGTGATCCCGGGCGGTCGCGAGAAGTGTGTCGCGGCAGTTTCCTAGTGGGAGCGAGCTTGCTCGCGATGCGGTGGTGCAGCTGGCGGGGATATTGGTTGTGCCGCCATCACCAGCCCGCCCCACAATGGGTTCGGGCGAGCTGGTTCGCGACGGGTTTCAGAATGCCTCAGCGGAACCGATCGACCTCTTGGCGCAAGTCCTGGGCCAGTTTTTCCAGTTCCTTGGCGGTGACCGCCAGGTTCGAGACCACCTGACGCTGTTCGCTGTTCGCCATGGCGATGCTTTGCAGGTTGCTGCTGAGCAAGGTCGCGGTACTGCTTTGCTCTTGGGTCGCGGTGGTGATTGCCGCGAATTGCTGGCCGGCGGAGCGGCTCTGTTCGTCGATACGCTCCAAGGCCGAGGCCACGTTGGCGTTGCGCGACAAACCTTCCTGCATCAAGAGCTTGCCTTGCTCCATTGTGCTGATGGCATTGCCGGTTTCCTGCTGGATGCTGCTGATCATGCCGGAAATTTCGTCAGTGGCCTGACGGGTGCGGGACGCCAGGCTGCGAACTTCGTCAGCCACCACCGCGAAACCACGCCCCTGCTCACCCGCACGCGCCGCTTCGATGGCGGCGTTCAAGGCCAGCAGGTTGGTCTGCTCGGCGATCGAGGTGATCACCCCGACGATTCCGCCGATCTCCTGGGAACGCTGGCCCAAGGTGTTGATGACCGTAGCGGTGCTATTCAGCGCGCCGGCAATTTGCTCCAGGGACGACGAGGCTTCGCCCATCGAGGTACGACCGATCTGAGTCTGCTGGGCGTTTTCCTGGGCCAGACGCTGGGTGTTGCCCATGTTATCGGCGATATCCAGCGAGGTAGCGCTGAACTCTTCCACCGCGCCAGCCATGCTGGTGATTTCCCCGGACTGCTGCTCCATCCCTTCGTACGCGCCGTTGGACAACCCGGATAGGGCCTGGGCACGGCTGTTGACCTCTTGCGAGGCCTTGCGGATGTGCTCGACCATGGTCGACAGGGCCTGGCTCATCTGATTGAAAGCACGAGCCAACTGGCCGATTTCATCATGGCTCGACACATTCAAGCGCACGCTCAGATCGCCGGCGCCCAACGCTTCGGCCTGACGCACCAGATCCCCCAACGGCGCCAGCTTGCTGCGCAGCAGCCACACCGCCGCGCCAACCGCCAGCAACATTGCCAACAGGCTGCCAATCGCCAGTTGCGTACCGACGCTCCAGGTCACGGCGCGAATTTCGGTTTTCGGCATGCTTGCCACCACCGCCCACGGCCCGTCGGCGAATGACACGGCGACGCTGTAGAAGTCTTCGGCGGTGTCACTCCAGAACGCACCCTTACCCGGCTTCTTGACCAGCCCAACCGTAGTCGTAGCGGCCTGATCCAGCGCTTGCACGCCCGCCGGCGGTACCAACCACTTGTTCTGCTCGTCCAGCAAGGCCAGCGAACCGGTCTGGCCGATGCGGAAGCGCTTGAGGTTCTCAAACTGCGCGTTTTGCGCATCGGTGTAATCGAACCCCACATACAACACGGCAATGATCTTACCGCTGCTGTCGCGTACGGGTGTGTACTGCGACATGTAGAAACGCCCGAAAAGCAGGGCCCGACCGATGTAGCTCTGCCCGCTGATCACCGGACCGTAGGCTGGTCCGGCACGGTCGAGCACGGTACCGATGGCCCGGGTACCGTCCTGTTTACTGACTGAGGTACTGACGCGGATGAAATCATCGCCGCTGCGCACGAATACCGTGGCAACCCCGGCGGTCATTGCTTTGAAGTCATCAACTTCCTTGAAGTTGTTGTTCAACACTTCGCCACCCAGGCTCAAGCCAGGCGTCTGTACACCCGCCACGGTTACCGGCTGGTCCGGATGCACGCTCAAGCCCGCGCTAAAGCGCTTTTCGAACAAACCAGCCAATCGCTGAGTGCTCTCGCGCAAGGTGCTGTGGAACGTATTGAGCTGATCGGCCATCAGGCGTGCTTCGCTGGCCAGGTGTTCTTCGCGGGTGGCAAGGTTGGCAGTATCCAGCGAGCGCAGGGCAAAGACAGTACTGCCGGAGATGACGATCGCCAATATCACGGCTAGGGCAAGGCCTAGCTGTGAGGCGATCCGGGCACGGGGTTGAGACATGACGGCTCCTGGCCGAGAGACCGGATCATTCTGATCACGTCGCGCACTCGGCATTCAATTCGGGTGGTGAATAGGTAGCCCTTTCTAATACGAAAGTACTACCTCTCACATTCGGCGGCAAAACCGAATACTTGAGCGGCGTGGAAGGAATAACATCATATAGCCATCATTTACGCTGCAACGTTTCAGCCAAGACGCTCTACATCAGGCAGTTGCATGGCCTTCACTTCGCCTTGGAGAAAATCGCTGAGCCGACGCAAACGTTCACCTCCGGGCCGGGTTTTCGGCCAGACGAGGTAATAGTGCTCACCGCTGGCTACGGCGGTCGGCCACGGCAGGCTCAAGCGGCCCTGGGCGACGTCCTCGGCCACCATCAGCAGGTCACCCATGGATACACCATAACCGCGGGCCGCCGCGATCATGCCCAGCTCCAACGTATCGAACACCTGCCCGCCCTTGAGCGAGACCTTGTCAGACAGCCCCATGCGTTGCAGCCAGTTGCGCCAGTCACGGCGATCCGGCGTGGGGTGCAGCAGCTCGGCGGCGGCCAAGCGCGCCACATCCCAGGGCTGGTCGTTCAACAGGTTCGGCGCGCCCACCGGGATCAGTTCCTCGGGGAACAGCAAACTGGCCTCCCAGTCTGCGGGAAAGTGCCCGTTGCCCAGCAGGACAGCGCAATCGAAGGGTTCGGTATTGAAGTCCACCGCATCAATATCCATCCAGGCGCTGGTCAATTGCACCTCGTTGCCGGGCTGCAGATGCCGGAACCGACTCAGGCGCGCCAGCAGCCAACGCATGGTCAGGGTCGAGGGCGCTTTCATGCGCAGGATGTCGTCTTCGCCATGCAATGTATGACAGGCCCGCTCCAGCGCCATGAACCCTTCACGCACGCCCGGCAGCAGCAACCGCGCCGCCTCGGTCAGTTGCAGATTGCGGCCGCTACGCTGGAATAGCCGACAGGCAAAGTGCTCTTCAAGCGTACGGATATGCCGGCTGACCGCACTTTGAGTAATCGACAGCTCTTCAGCAGCCCGGGTGAACGAGCTGTATCGCGCCGCCGCTTCAAAGGCTCGCAACGCATAAAGAGGAGGGAGACGACGAGACATCGGGAAAGCTCCTATAGCCTTTGGCGAACCCCACCAGAAAGTTTTTCAGTATGAGTTTTAATCATGTCAGCGATCTTTTTTATCCTTTTGTGCAAATCGTCGCAAGCGCCGAGAATCATCGCTTTACTGCCTTGTTTGGACATGGAGTGTGATGATCATGCGGCATCCGGTGCGTACCGAACTCTGGGCCATCCTGCGGCTGGCGGGGCCGTTGATTGCCTCACAGTTGGCACACATGCTGATGGTGCTCACTGACACCGTGATGATGGCGCGCCTGAGCCCTGAAGCCCTGGCCGGTGGAGGCCTCGGAGCGGCCACCTACTCGTTCGTGTCGATTTTCTGCATCGGCGTGATCGCAGCGGTGGGAACGCTGGTGGCGATCCGTCAGGGCGCCGGCGATATCGAGGGCGCCACTCGACTGACCCAGGCCGGGCTGTGGCTGGCGTGGCTGATGGCGTTGATGGCCGGGCTGCTGTTGTGGAACCTCAAGCCGGTGTTGCTGCTGTTTGGCCAGACCGAAACCAACGTGCTGTCCGCCGGCCAGTTCCTGCTGGCATTGCCGTTCGCCCTGCCCGGTTACCTGAGCTTCATGGCCCTGCGCGGCTTCACCAGCGCCATCGGCCGCGCCACACCGGTGATGGTGATCAGCCTCGGCGGCACCGTGGCCAACTTTCTGCTCAACTACGCCCTCATCACCGGCTTGTTCGGCCTGCCGAAACTCGGCTTGATGGGGATTGGGCTGGTCACCGCCATCGTCGCCAACTGCATGGCCCTGGCGCTGGCCTGGCATATCCATCGGCATCCGGCCTACCGGGCCTATCCGCTGCTTGAAGGGTTGTCGCGGCCGAATCGCCAATACCTCAAGGAACTGTGGCGCCTGGGCCTGCCGATTGGCGGCACTTACGCGGTAGAGGTCGGGCTGTTCGCATTCGCCGCGCTGTGCATAGGCACCATGGGCAGCACACCATTGGCGGCACACCAGATCGCCCTGCAAATCGTCTCGGTGGCGTTCATGGTGCCGGCGGGGATGTCGTACGCCATCACCATGCGCATCGGCCAGCACTACGGCGCCGGGCAACTGCTGATGGCGCGACTGGCCGGGCGGGTCGGAATCGGCTTTGGCGCGGCGGTGATGCTGGCGTTCGCCATGGTGTTCTGGCTGCTGCCGAACCAACTGATCGGCTTGTTCCTGGACCACAACGACCCGGCCTTCCGCCCGGTGATCGACCTGGCCGTGAGCCTGCTGGCCGTGGCGGCGTGGTTCGAACTCTTCGATGGCGCGCAAACCATCGCGATGGGGTGCATTCGCGGGCTCAAGGACGCCAAGACCACCTTCCTCGTCGGCCTGGGTTGCTATTGGCTGATCGGCGCACCGGCAGCATGGTGGATGGCCTTCCACTTCAACTGGGGGCCGACCGGCGTCTGGTGGGGCCTGGCCCTGGGGCTGGCCTGCGCAGCGGTGAGCCTGACGGCGGCGTTTGAGTGGAAGATGAAGCGGATGATCAGGCGTGAACCCGGGCAGCAGGGTTTCGAGTTCGTTCAGACTGAATGAGTTTCCCTTGTGGGAGCGAGCTTGCTCGCGATAGCGGTGTATCCGTTACAGATAGGGTGGCTGACACGCCGTCATCGCGAGCAAGCTCGCTCCCACAAGGTTTTGTGTCAGACCACGACTTCCTGCGTCGATCTGTTGCCATCAAACGTCAGGTACTCAACCAACTCGGCCAGCGGCAACGGCTTGCTGATCAAGAAGCCCTGCACCTGATCGCAACCAAAACCGCGCAGCAAGTCCAGTTGCTCCTGGGTTTCCACACCTTCGGCCACCACCTCCAGGTTGAGGTTGTGCGCGAGGTTGATCATCGCATGCACCAGCTTGCGGTTTTCTTCGCGTTGCTCCATGCCACCGACAAAGCTCTTGTCGATCTTGAGCAAGGCGATGGGCAGGCTGTTGAGGTGCACGAACGAGGAGAATCCGGTGCCGAAGTCATCCAGGGAGAAGCGCACCCCCAGGCGGCCCAAGGCATCCATGGTCTGCTTGACCAGTTCGCTGCGGCGCATGACTGCGGTTTCGGTGAGTTCGAATTCCAGCCACTGAGCCTCGACGCCCCGCTCGGCAATCAGCCGGCTAAGGGTCGGCAGTAACTGGCTGTCCTGGAACTGCCGGAACGACAGGTTGACCGCCATGTGCAACGGTGCCAGCCCTCGTTCGCGCAGGGCCTGCATGTCCCGCAGCGCCCGGGAAATCACCCAGTAGCCCAGCGGCACGATCAGGCCACTTTGTTCGGCCAGCGGCACGAATTCACTCGGCGGCAGCAGCCCGCGTTCGCCGTGACGCCAGCGCACCAGGGCTTCGAGCCCTACGATGTTGCCGTCCTCGAGGTTCAGCCGGGGCTGATAATGCAGCTCCAGTTCATCGCGACGCAGCGCCCGGCGCAGTTCGCTTTCCAGGTCGGCAAGGCTGCGGGCGTTGCGGTTGATGCGCTCATTGAAAATATGGAAAGTGCAGCCTTGAGTGCTCTTGGCCTGCTGCATGGCGATGTGGGCGTGCCACATCAATGGGTCCGCGCCGGCCTGGGCCCGGGCGTGAGCGATCCCCAGGCTGCAACCGATCAACAGGCTTTCGCCGTCCACCCAGTAAGGTTCGCCCATGGCTTCAGTGATGCGTTCGGCCATCCACTCGGCCCGCTGAGGCGCTCGACGAGTGTCGATCAGCAAGGCGAATTCATCGCTACCCAGCCGCGCCAATTGATCGCCGGCCTCAAGAGCCCCCTTGAGCCGCGACACCACTTGCAAAATCAAGCGGTCACCGGCCTGGTGGCCGAGGGCGTCGTTGGCGTGACGGAAGTTGTCCAGGTCCAGGTGACCGAGAGCCAGGCCGCGACCTTCGTTTTCAGCCAGGCGCGCCGCCAACAACGTCTGGAAACCCTGGCGATTGGCGATGCCGGTCAGCGGGTCCTGTTCAGCGAGGCGCTGCAGGGTGTTTTCCAGCACGCCGCGCTCGCGCACATGGCGCAGGCAGCGGCGCAGGGTCGCTCCGTCGAGGACATCACGCACCAGCCAGTCACTGACGCCATCGGGCGCAGTCGCGGGTTCATGCTCAAGCAGCAGGACCGTCGGCAAGCGGCAGCGGCCGGGCGCCGGTTGCAACGCCGCAATCGTCAGCAGCACCGCGTTACGGTTGTCTTCGAACAGGCTGCTGACCGAGTCCCAACTTGGGGCACTGATCAGCACGACCGACGGCCCCATGGGCGCCAGGCACTCGCGTAGAATCACTGACCACTCAGGCGTTTCGGCCAATAGCAGCAAACGCAAGGGTTCGACAGGCGTAGACAAGCTGACTCCCTAGACTCTGCAAGGTGGTAGGCGCTGGGCATTATGACCTGCCGATCAGCTATGACCAATGGAAACGCCTCTCAAACACTTGCTTTCGGCGGTTTTTTCCACGCGAAATCGACGTTTAGACGCGAGTCCGCCCGACATCCTGCGTGAAAGGAGCAAAAGCGGCAAATGACAATGATGTTTACGTCACAAGTCGGACAGGGCAGCACAATTCTCTGAGCCTGTTAAAATGCCGGCCCATTTCGCAAACGACTCCCTGACCCTGTCATGTCCCGACTCAATCCCCGGCAGCAAGAAGCCGTGAACTATGTCGGCGGCCCTCTTTTGGTGCTCGCCGGTGCAGGCTCCGGCAAGACCAGCGTGATCACCCGCAAGATCGCGCACCTGATCCAGAACTGCGGCATCCGCGCCCAGTACATCGTTGCCATGACCTTTACCAACAAAGCCGCCCGGGAAATGAAGGAACGGGTCGGCGGCCTGCTGCGCGCCGGTGAAGGTCGTGGCCTGACGGTCTGCACCTTCCATAACCTGGGCCTGAACATCATCCGCAAGGAACATGCGCGGCTGGGCTACAAGCCGGGTTTCTCGATCTTCGACGAGACCGACGTCAAGGCCTTGATGACCGACATCATGCAGAAGGAGTACGCGGGCGACGACGGCGTGGACGAGATCAAGAATATGATCGGCTCGTGGAAAAACGACCTGATCCTGCCCGCCGAAGCCTTGGAAAACGCCCGCAATCCCAAAGAGCAGACCGCCGCCATCGTCTACACCCACTACCAGCGCACCCTCAAGGCGTTCAATGCGGTGGATTTCGACGACCTGATCCTGCTGCCGGTCAAGCTGTTCCAGGACCACGCCGACATTCTCGAAAAATGGCAGAACAAGGTGCGCTACCTGCTGGTGGACGAATACCAGGACACCAACGCCAGCCAGTATCTGCTGGTGAAGCTGCTGATCGGCAAACGCAACCAATTCACCGTGGTGGGCGACGACGACCAGTCGATCTACGCCTGGCGCGGCGCGCGGCCGGAAAACCTGATGCTGCTCAAGGACGACTACCCATCGCTCAAAGTGGTGATGCTGGAGCAGAACTACCGCTCTACCAGTCGTATCCTGCGCTGCGCCAACGTGCTGATTTCCAACAACCCCCACGAGTTCGAAAAGCAGCTGTGGAGCGAGATGGGCCACGGCGACGAGATCCGCGTGATCCGTTGCCGCAACGAAGACGCCGAAGCCGAGCGCGTGGCCATGGAAATCCTCAGCCTGCACCTGCGCACCGACCGGCCGTACAGCGACTTTGCGATCCTGTATCGCGGCAACTACCAGGCCAAGCTGATCGAGCTGAAATTGCAGCATCACCAAATCCCCTATCGCCTGTCGGGGGGCAACAGCTTTTTCGGACGCCAGGAAGTAAAGGACTTGATGGCCTACTTCCGGCTGATCGTGAACCCGGACGACGACAACGCCTTTCTGCGGGTGATCAACGTCCCGCGCCGGGAAATCGGTTCGACCACCTTGGAAAAACTCGGTAACTACGCCACCGAACGCAAGATCTCGATGTACGCCGCCACGGACGAAATCGGCCTGGGCGAGCACCTGGACAGCCGCTTCACCGATCGCCTGGCGCGCTTCAAGCGGTTCATGGACAAGGTCCGCGAGCAGTGCGCTGGCGAAGATCCGATCTCGGCGTTGCGCAGCATGGTCATGGACATCGACTACGAAAACTGGCTGCGTACCAACAGTTCCAGCGACAAGGCCGCCGATTACCGCATGGGTAATGTCTGGTTCCTGATCGAGGCGTTGAAAAACACCCTGGAAAAGGACGAAGACGGCGACATGACCGTGGAGGACGCCATCGGCAAACTCGTGCTGCGGGACATGCTTGAACGCCAGCAGGAAGAGGAAGACGGCGCCGAAGGCGTGCAGATGATGACGCTTCACGCCTCCAAGGGCCTGGAGTTCCCTTACGTGTTCATCATGGGCATGGAAGAAGAAATCCTGCCCCACCGCTCCAGCATCGAGGCCGACACCATCGAGGAGGAGCGGCGCCTGGCCTACGTCGGTATTACCCGAGCCCGTCAGACCCTGGCCTTCACCTTCGCCGCCAAGCGCAAGCAATACGGCGAAGTGATCGACTGCGCGCCAAGTCGCTTTCTCGATGAGCTGCCGCCGGACGATCTGGCCTGGGAAGGCAACGACGACACACCGACGGAAGTCAAAGTCGTGCGGGGCAACAGCGCCCTGGCTGACATACGAGCAATGTTAAAGCGCTAGAATCGACTACTTTTTTTCACCGACTTCAGGCGCTGAAAGCGTCATTAGAGGAGGCTTCATGGAAGCCCTGCACCAGAAAATCCGCGAGCAAGGCATCGTGCTTTCCGATCAGGTTCTGAAAGTCGACGCGTTTCTCAATCACCAGATCGACCCACAGTTGATGAAACTGATTGGCGACGAATTTGCCGCGCTGTTCAAGGATTCGGGCATCACCAAGATCGTCACCATCGAGGCTTCGGGCATTGCCCCGGCGATCATGACTGGCCTGATCCTTGGCGTACCGGTGATTTTCGCCCGCAAGCAACAGTCCCTGACCCTGACGGAAAACTTGCTGTCGGCGACCGTGTATTCGTTCACCAAGAAGACCGAAAGCACCGTGGCCATCAGCCCGCGCCACCTGACCAGCAGTGACCGAGTGCTGATCATCGATGACTTCCTGGCTAACGGTAAAGCGTCCCAGGCGCTGATCTCGATCATCAAACAGGCTGGCGCCACCGTGGCCGGCTTGGGAATCGTGATCGAGAAGTCGTTTCAGGGTGGCCGCGCGGAACTGGATGCCCAGGGGTATCGCGTTGAATCGTTGGCCCGGGTGAAGTCGCTGGCCGGTGGGGTTGTGACCTTTATCGATTGACCAGCCAATTTCACCCTGTGGGAGCGAGCTTGCTCGCGATAGCGGACTATCAGCCGAGGTTGATGTTGGGTGTGCCGGCCTCATCGCGAGCAAGCTCGCTCCCACAGGGGTTCAGGTTGTTCGCTGTGGCGCCGTGGCCTTGAGGCCGGCCAGCAACAGCCGCTGGAACAACTCCTCCTTCAGCCCTTCAGGGCTGGTCAGCTGCATCCGCTCTAGATGCCCGGCAAACTCCCATGGCTCCGGGGCGTCAAGAGCAGCTTTGCCCAGTTCCAGAATCTCGGTGAGCTTGAACTTGCTCTTGAGCCAGTTCAGCGCGCGCAGCAGGTCTCGCTCCACGTCGTCAAAATCGCAGCCCAGCGGGTACTCCGGAAACAGGTTCGGATGCCGCGCCTGGATCGCCTGCAAACGCTCCGAGGTGTTGTCGGCGAATCGCGGATCAAGACGAAAATCCTTCGGCAACTTACCGGCTTTTTGCGCCTGCTCGATCAGCCCCGGCTGGAAGCGTGAATCGCTGATGTTCAGCAGCGCCTCGATCACCGCGGCATCGGTCTTGCCCCGCAGGTCGGCGATGCCGTACTCGGTCACCACGATGTCCCGCAGGTGCCGGGGAATCGTGCAATGGCCGTACTGCCAGACGATATTCGAACTGATATCGCCGCCTGCCTCGCGCCAACTGCGCAACAGCAAGATCGAGCGCGCGCCCTCCAGCGCATGGCCCTGGGCAACGAAGTTGTACTGCCCGCCCACGCCACTGAGTACCCGTCCATCTTCCAACTGGTCAGCCACGCCAGCCCCCATCAGGGTCATGATGAAGACCGTATTGATAAAACGGGCATCGAGTCGCTGCAACCGCTTGAGTTGTTCCTGGCCGTACAGCTCGTTGATGTAACTGATGCGGGTCATGTTGAATTCGAGGCGTCGGCTCTGCGGCAGCTCGCGCAGGCGCTCGTAAAAACTGCGTGGGCCGAGGAAAAAACCACCATGTACGCAGATGCCGTCGGGTTGCGCCGCCTCGTCGAGGGTTCCAGCGTTGGCCTGCTCCTGGGTCGGAACATCGGGGTAGACCTTGCGCCGGATGATCCCGGCATCCGCCAGCACCAGCAGGCCGTTGACGAACATCTCACTGCAACCGTACAGCCCTTTGGCAAACGGCTCGACGCCACCCTCGCGCTCGATCAATTGCGCCCACTGGCTGAGGTTCAGGTCCGCCAACAAGGCCTGGTAGCCGGCGTTATCCGCCTGGCGCGCGAGCAGCGCCGCCGTCAACGCGTCGCCCATGGCACCGATACCGATCTGCAGCGTCCCGCCATCACGCACCAGGGTACTGGCGTGCAGGCCGATCAGATGATCCTGGAACCCCACCGGCATGTTCGGCGTGGAAAACAGTGTGTGGCTGTCCTTCTCGTCGATCAACAAGTCAAAACCGTCGATGCCAATCTCCGCGTCCCCCGGCATGTAGGGCAAATCACTGTGAACCTGGCCCACCATCAGGATGGTCTCCCCGGCCGCACGCCGCTTGGCGATCATCGGCAGCAGGTCGAGGGTGATGTCCGGGTTGCAGCTCAGGCTCAGGCGATCCGGGTGTTCGGGGTCGCTCGCCACCAATTGCGCCACCAGGTTCAAGCCGGCCGCGTTGATGTCCCGGGCGGCGTGGCTGTAGTTGCTGCTGACATAGCTCTGCTGGGCCGATGCACTGTGCAGCAGACTGCCAGGCTGCATGAAGAACTGCTCGACCCGTATGTTGGCCGGCAGGCTGTCCTGATGCAGGTCGGTAAGGTAATCGAGTTCGGGATAGTCGCCGAAAACCCGTTCAACAAAGGGTTCGAGGAAGCGCTTCTGCAAACCATCGCCCAGCTTCGGCCGGCCCAGGCTCAGCGCCGTGTAAATGGTCAGTTGGCGTTCAGGCAATTGCGCGATGCGCCGGTACAGCGCGTTGGCAAACAAATTGGGTTTGCCCAACCCCAGGGGCATGCCGAGGTGAATATGCGCAGGCAGGCGCTCGAGCACCTCGTCCACCGCCTGTTCGATTGAACACAACTGCACCATCCGACCCTCCAGGGCATTCCATGAATGTGGGTTGGACCGAGCTTGCCGGGAGTTGGTTGCGCTGAACAGTCCTGAAAAACCCCAGGCGCAAAAAAGCCGCTCGTAAGCGGCTTTTTTGTGAAAGATGCTGGCCTATTACAGACCGGACATCTCTTTGATGGCGGCCTTGAGGTCGTCATCCGAGCAATCGGCGCAGGTGCCTTTAGGTGGCATGGCGTTGACGCCGGTAATGGCCTTGGCCAGGATACCGTCGAGGCCGCCCTGGTGATCGGCGCGTTCTTTCCAGGCAGCCTTGTCACCGATTTTCGGCGCGCCCAGCAGGCCGGTGCCGTGGCAAGCATTGCAATGTTTGGCAATGACATCTTTCGGCGTCTTGGCCGCACCGCCGCCAGCCGAGGCCACGACTTCCATGCCTTTGCATTCCTTCCCCTGAACGCAGACCTGGCCGACGGGTTCTAGGCGCTTGGCGATTTCGTCGTTGGGCGCTGCTTGGGCGCTCGCAGCCCATAGGGCCAATACGGTTGCTGGTGCAGCCAGCATTTTCATAATTAGGTTCACGCGTACACCCTCAATGGTGGCTAGTCACGCCTGCGGCCACGGTTTGCAGGCGGGCGCAAGTATAGCGGTAAGCCCGTCACACTGAAACAACCCCAAAGTCGCAAGGGTCTTGTTTGCAATGACAGCTCATTCCTTGGGCGCCTTTGCCGTAAGGCTCGACGCCTCGTTTTCTAGAAATTGGCCGGTGTAGCTGCGCTGATCAGTCGCGCCGGCACATCGAACGGATTACGGAAACGGTGTGGCTTGGTGCTCTCGAAATAGTAGCTGTCACCCGCTTCGAGCACGAAAGTTTCGACGCCGACCACCAGCTCCAGCCGCCCTTCCACCAAAATCCCGGTTTCCTCGCCTTCATGGGTGAGCATCTCTTCACCGGTGTCGGCGCCAGGCGGATAGATTTCGTTCAGGAAGGCGATCGCCCGGCTTGGGTGTGCCCTGCCCACCAACTTCATGGTCACGGCGCCGTCGGAGATGTCGATCAGTTCGTTGGCTTTGTAGACGATCTGAGTCGGTTTCTCCTGGAGGATTTCTTCGGAGAAAAACTCGACCATGGACATGGGAATCCCGCCAAGGACCTTACGCAGCGAGCTGATCGAGGGGCTGACGCTGTTTTTCTCGATCATCGAAATAGTGCTGTTGGTGACGCCCGCGCGCTTGGCGAGTTCGCGCTGGGAAAGGCCTTTGAGTTTACGAATGGATTGCAGTCGTTCACCGACGTCCAATGCTGGAGCCTCCAGGGAATCAGGTTGTGTGGAAAGTGACCGTTATCATGGCGACAGCGTTCAGTATTTACAACACTTTGCCCCGAATCCTGTGCGGTGAAGCGACTTTCGGTAGGTTGCGCGTGGTGTCAGTGCCCGGAATAGAGCCGTGGCACCCGCCGCAGGTTGCAGAAAATCTGATAAGGAATTGTGTCGGCAGCCTTCGCGACGTCGCTGGCGAGGATGTTCTTGCCCCACAACTCCACGGTCGAACCGAGCCCGGCCTGGGGGATATGGGTCAGGTCGACGCACAGCATGTCCATCGACACCCGCCCGACCAACTGGCTGCGCTGCCCCTCCACGTGTACCGGCGTGCCGTTCGGCGCCTGGCGCGGATAGCCGTCGGCATACCCCATGGCGACCACCCCGACCCGGCTCGGTTGCTCGGTCACAAAGCGAGCTCCGTAGCCCACCGGCTCGCCGGCGGGCAATTCACGCACGCAGATGATCTTTGATTCCAGGGTCATCACCGGTTGCAGGCGCGAGGCGATGGCATTGGGTTCATCAAAGGGTGTCGCGCCGTAGAGCATGATGCCTGGTCGGACCCAGTCGCTCGGCATCTGCGGCCAACCCAGCACGGCCGGGGAATTGCGCAGGCTGATCTCCGCTGCCAGCCCCTGGCGAGCCGCCTCGAAAACAGCCAGTTGTTGCGTGCTGCAGGGGTCGTGCAGTTCATCGGCGCGGGCGAAGTGGCTCATCAGCACAATCTTCGCCACTTTGCCGCTGGCCAGCAGTCGACGATAAGCGGCCTGATAATCCGTCGGATGCAACCCGACCCGGTGCATGCCCGAATCGAGCTTGAGCCAGACCGTGATGGGTTTGCTCAGGCTCGCGCTTTCAATCGCCTCAAGCTGCCATAACGAATGCACCACGCACCAGAAATCATGCTCGACGATCAACCGCAGCTCATCGGCCTCGAAGAAGCCTTCCAGCAACAGGACCGGTCCACGAATCCCGCCGGCCCGAAGCTCCAAGGCCTCTTCGATACACGCTACGGCGAACCCGTCGGCCGTGTCCTGTAACGCCTCGGCGCAGCGCACCGCGCCGTGCCCATAGGCATCGGCCTTGACCACCGCAAGGGCCTTGGCCCCTGTGACATCACGGGCCAATTGGTAGTTGTGACGCAGGGCTTGAAGGTCGATCAGGGCACGGGCAGGACGCATGGCGGCAGACTTCTAGGCGGTCAACGGATAAAAAACCGACGCTGGCTGATGGTCTTGACCACCAACAGCGCCGGGAAAGGGATCGTTTTGCCAGGTATTAAGGCAGCGCGGCCACAACGGACAGCTCCACCAGAATCTCCGGTTCGCATAACTTGGCTTGCACCGTGGCACGGGCCGGGGCGACGCCTTTGGGCAGCCACTGGTCCCAGACCGAATTCATGCCCTCGAAATGGGCCTCAATGTCTTTCAGGTAAATTGTCACCGACAGCAGACGGTTCTTGTCGGTCCCGGCCAGGTCCAGCAAACGCTCGATACTGGCCAGGGTTTCACGGGTCTGCTGCTCGATACCGGCGCTCATGTCGTCGCCGACCTGCCCCGCCAGGTAAACGGTGCCGTTGTGCACGACAACCTGGCTCATGCGGTCATTGGTGAGCTGGCGCTGGATTGACATGTTCTGCAGACTCCTGGTGTTTACTGCCATAACGGGAAATATCGAGGCCTTCGGCGCTGATCTGCGGCGTTTTCTTCGCCATCAGGTCCGCCAGCAAGCGACCGGAACCACAGGCCATGGTCCATCCGAGGGTGCCGTGGCCGGTGTTCAGGAATAGATTCTTGAAAGGTGTAGCCCCTACGATCGGCGTGCCGTCCGGGGTGGTCGGGCGCAAGCCGGTCCAGAAACTGGCTTCGGCCAGATTGCCCCCCTGAGGATAAAGGTCGTTGACGATCATCTCCAGGGTTTCGCGCCGACGTGGATTGAGAGACAGGTCAAAACCAGCAATTTCCGCCATCCCGCCCACGCGAATGCGGTTGTCGAACCGAGTGATCGCAACCTTGTAGGTTTCGTCGAGAATGGTCGAGGTCGGCGCCATCGCCGGGTTGGTAATCGGCACGGTCAGGGAATAGCCCTTGAGTGGATAAACCGGGGCGCGGATCCCAAGGGGCTTGAGCAACTGCGGTGAATAACTGCCCAAGGCCAGGACGTAGCGGTCGGCGGTTTCCAGCTTGCCGTCGATCCAGACGCCATTGATACGGTCGCCTGCGTAGTCCAGGCGCTGGATATCCTGGCCGAAGCGGAACTGCACCCCGAGCTTCACGGCCATTTCCGCCAGACGCGTGGTAAACATCTGACAATCACCGGTCTGGTCGTTGGGCAGGCGCAGAGCACCGGCCAGAATGTCGGTGACATTGGCAAGGGCCGGTTCGACCCGGGCAATGCCTGCGCGGTCGAGCACTTCGAACGGCACACCGGACTCTTTCAACACCGAGATATCCTTTGCCGCGCCATCAAGCTGTGCCTGGGTGCGGAACAGTTGGGTAGTCCCCAGACTGCGGCCTTCGTAGGCGATGCCGGTTTCAGCGCGCAGCTCGTCGAGGCAATCGCGGCTGTATTCAGACAGGCGGACCATGCGCTCCTTGTTGATGGCATAGCGGCTGGCGGTGCAGTTGCGCAGCATTTGCGCCATCCACAGGTACTGGTCGATGTCGGCGGTGGCCTTGATTGCCAGCGGCGCGTGACGTTGCAACAGCCACTTGATCGCTTTGAGCGGCACACCCGGCGCGGCCCACGGCGACGCGTAGCCCGGCGACACCTGGCCGGCGTTGGCGAAGCTGGTTTCCATGGCCGGCGCCGGTTGGCGGTCGACCACAACGACTTCAAACCCGGCTCGGGCCAGATAGTAAGCACTGACCGTACCGATGACGCCGCTACCCAAGACCAGAACGCGCATGTTGATGCCCTCATCGCGGATAACCGCTGACGTTTGTTATACAAAGCTTCGATGAGCGCAGTGTAAAAAAGATTAGCCAGTGCTTTTCACTATATAACTGCCTATATTTGGCGAGAATTCTCGGCAAAAACCCTTTTCATGGAGGCGCATCACCTGTGCGTACCAATACCCAGACCAAACGCGAGCTGGATAAGATCGACCGCAACATCCTGCGCATTCTCCAGGCGGACGGGCGGATTTCCTTTACCGAGTTGGGGGAGAAGGTCGGTCTTTCCACAACGCCCTGCACCGAGCGGGTACGGCGCCTAGAGCGCGAAGGGATCATCATGGGCTACAACGCCCGGCTCAACCCGCAGCACTTGAAGGGCAGCCTGCTGGTGTTCGTCGAAATCAGCCTCGACTACAAGTCCGGCGATACTTTCGAAGAGTTCCGACGCGCCGTGCTGAAATTGCCCCACGTCTTGGAATGCCACTTGGTGTCAGGGGATTTTGACTACCTGGTAAAGGCGCGGATTTCCGAGATGGCTTCGTACCGCAAGCTACTGGGCGACATCCTGCTCAAACTGCCCCATGTGCGCGAATCCAAGAGCTACATCGTGATGGAAGAGGTGAAGGAGAGCCTGAACCTGCCGATTCCCGATTGATCCCTAGACCAGGACTTGGCGATTAGCCGCCATGTACTCATGGATCTGCTGCTCGACCCGCGGATGGATCAGTTCCACCGGCCGCCGTTCGTTGGGGCACGGCAGCGTCGCGGTGGTACCGAACAACCGGCAGATCAGCGGCCGCTCGTCATAGACCGTGCAACCATTCGGCCCCAGGTGCACGCAATCAAGTGCCTCCATGGCTGCATCCTGCTCAGCGCGACTTTTACGCGGCAAGCGGGCCATCTCTTCCGGTGAGGTGGTCACCGGACCACAGCAGTCATGGCAACCCGGTACACACTCGAACGAGGGAATCTGTTGGCGCAGCGTGCGGATTTTTTGACTGTTGCAGCTCATCGGGACGATTACCGAGGTGGGACAATTCGCGATTCTGCCTGAAAAGCCATATTCCAGACAGCGCCAGCCGACCGGTGTTGCCCACCCATGAAGCCACGGCTTATGCTCCGTAAAATTTCTCAAACACAATAATCAGGATTACGCACATGAACGCCCGTGTTCAGCAACCTGTTCCGAACCACGCGCACGCCGCCTCTTACTACGCCGCCAGCAGTCTGCCGCAACCAGACCATCCAGTGCTGCAAGGCGAGTTGGTGGCGGATGTCTGCGTGGTCGGCGGCGGGTTTTCCGGGCTGAATACGGCGATTGAACTGGCCGAGCGCGGCATGAGCGTGGTGCTGCTCGAAGCGCACAAGATCGGCTGGGGCGCCAGCGGCCGTAACGGTGGCCAGTTGATTCGTGGCGTCGGCCATGGCCTCGATCAGTTCACCCCGGTCATCGGTGCCGACGGCGTACGTCAGATGAAACTCATGGGGCTGGAAGCCGTGGAAATCGTCCGACAACGCGTCGAGCGTTTTCAGATCCCCTGCGACCTCACCTGGGGTTACTGCGACCTCGCCAACAAATCCGGCGACCTGGAAGGCTTCGCGCAAGAAGCCGAAGAACTGCGCAGCCTGGGTTATCGCCATCAGACTCGGCTGCTGCAAGCCCATGAAATGCACAGCGTCGTGGGTTCGGATCGCTACGTTGGCGGCCTGATCGACATGGGTTCGGGCCATCTGCATCCGCTGAACCTGGCCTTGGGGGAAGCCGCCGCTGCGCAGCAACTGGGCGTCAGGCTGTTCGAGCAATCGGCAGTCACGCGCATCGATTATGGCCACGAAGTGCAGGTGCATACCCAACAGGGTTCTGTCCGTGCCAAGACCTTGGTGCTGGGTTGCAACGCCTACCTCAGTGGGCTCAATCCACAGCTCAGCGGCAAAGTGCTGCCCGCCGGCAGCTACATCATCGCCACCGAACCCTTGAGCCAGACCCAGGCTCAGGCCTTACTGCCGCAGAACATGGCGGTCTGCGATCAACGGGTGGCGCTGGATTACTACCGGCTCTCGGCGGATCGACGCTTGCTGTTTGGCGGGGCCTGTCATTATTCGGGCCGCGACCCGCAAGACATCGGCGCCTACATGCGTCCGAAGATGCTCAAGGTTTTCCCGCAACTGGCGGATGTGAAGATCGATTATCAATGGGGCGGGATGATCGGCATCGGTGCCAACCGTTTGCCGCAGATCGGCCGGCTCAAGGACCAGCCCAATGTGTATTACGCCCAGGCCTACTCCGGTCATGGGGTGAATGCCACACACCTGGCCGGCAAGCTATTGGCCGAGGCCATCAGCGGGCAACAAAGCGGTGGGTTCGATCTGTTCGACCGGGTGCCGCACATGACCTTCCCCGGCGGCAAGCATTTGCGTTCGCCGCTGTTGGCGCTGGGGATGTTGTGGCATAGGTTCAAAGAGTTGGTTTAATCCCCTGTGGCGAGGGAGCTTGCTCCCGCTGGGCTGCGCAGCGGCCCTTCTTTTTTTGCGGTTGCTGCGCAACCGAGCGGGAGCAAGCTCCCTCGCCACAGAGCTTCCTGTTGCTTCAAAGCCGCCAGAACGGCTTGAGCCCCTCTTCCCGCGCCAGCTCCGGGCTCAGTCCGATATCACGCAACTGTTCGGGTGTCAGCTCCAGCAAGACTTTGCGTGTATGCAGGCGATGCCAGTACAGCCCCCAGCGACCCAGGCAGGACGGCGCATTGCGCAACATCGCATCGCGCAGCTCCTTATCCCGCCCTGCCGCCAGTTCCTGACTGTGTAAAGTCAGCCGCACATCGCTCAAGCCGTTCATTTTGATCGCTCCTGTTTACTTGGGTAGCCAGAGGTTTCATGATGCGCGGACGACCAGAAGCAATACAGATTCAAACAATGTGTTTTGTTTACATACAGATTTAGCTTTTCCGGGACTGAATCGTCTTTTTTTGGCTAATCTGTATTGGTTACCGTTGTCCATCTCATTGGGAGCACACAATGACCCTGTACGTGAACCTCGCCGAGCTGCTCGGTACCCGCATCGAACAGGGCTTCTACCGCCCCGGCGACCGGCTGCCGTCGGTACGAGCCTTGAGTACGGAACACGGGGTCAGCCTCAGTACGGTGCAGCAGGCCTATCGCGTGCTGGAGGACAGCGGGCTGGCGATGCCCAAACCCAAATCCGGCTATTTCGTACCGGCCAGCCGCGAACTGCCAGACCTGCCAGCAGTAGGCCGTCCAGCCCAGCGACCGGTGGATATTTCCCAATGGGACCAAGTGCTGGAGTTGATTCGCGCCGTGCCGCGGGCGGACGTGGTGCAACTGGGGCGCGGCATGCCGGACATTCATTCGCCGACCATGAAACCGCTGCTGCGCAGCCTGGCGCAGATCAGCCGCCGGCAAGACATGCCCGGCCTGTATTACGACAACATCTACGGCAACCTCGCGCTGCGAGAACAGATTGCCCGCCTGTCACTGGACTCCGGCTGCCATCTGGACCCGGGCGACCTGATTGTCACCACAGGCTGTCACGAGGCGCTGTCCGTCAGCATCCGCGCCACCTGCGAACAAGGCGACATCGTCGCGGTGGACTCGCCCAGCTTTCACGGGGCCATGCAAACCCTCAAGGGCCTGGGCATGAAGGCCCTGGAAATCCCTACCGACCCGCTGACCGGCATCAGCCTGGACGCACTGGAACTGGCGTTGGAGCAATGGCCAATCAAGGCCATACAGTTAACCCCCAGTTGCAATAATCCGCTGGGCTACATCATGCCCGAGGCCAACAAGCGTGCCCTGCTGACCCTGGCGCAGCGCTTCGACGTGGCAATTATCGAAGACGATGTGTATGGGGAATTGGCCTACACCTACCCACGACCACGCACTATCAAGTCCTTCGATGAAGACGGCCGCGTCCTGCTCTGCAGTTCTTTTTCCAAGACCCTGGCACCGGGCCTGCGAGTTGGCTGGGTCGCACCGGGCCGATACCTGGAGCGGGTGCTGCACATGAAATACATCAGCACGGGCTCCACCGCGCCACAACCGCAGATCGCCATTGCCGAATTCCTGAAAGGCGGGCATTTCGAACCTCATTTGCGCCGGATGCGCACGCAATACCAGCGCAATCGCGACGTAATGATCGACTGGGTCAGCCGCTACTTTCCGTCGGGCACCCGTGCCAGCCGCCCGCGAGGCAGCTTCATGCTGTGGGTCGAATTGCCGGACGGCTTCGACACGCTGAAGCTCAATCGAGTCCTCCTCGACCAAGGCGTGCAGGTGGCCGTCGGCAGCATTTTTTCGGCCTCAGGCAAGTACCGCAATTGCCTGCGCATGAACTACGCTGCCAAGCCAACGGCACAGATCGAAGAAGCTGTGCGCAAAGTCGGCACCGCTGCCATCGCGCTGTTGAACGAAACCCGCCGCGACACCGTCTGAACTGTACGCTGAGAAGCAGCACCCAATAGCCGATCAACGCAAACAAGCGGAACGATCCTACGTGAGATCCAGCCCGATCCTGCATGTGCTTCTGTTTGTCGCCGCGCTACTGAGCGGCTGCGCCAGCCTTGATGTCACCCGCGAGCCCTCCCAGGCGTTGCCGGCCTCCGACTCCTCATTCGGCCGCTCGGTCCAGGCCCAGGCAGCGCCCCATGAAGGGCGATCGGGTTTTCGCCTGCTCTCGGACAGCACCGATGCCTTTACCGCCCGGGCGGAACTGATTCGCAACGCCCAAAGCAGCCTGGACTTGCAGTACTACATCGTTCACGACGGCATCAGCACGCGGATGCTGGTGGATGAACTGCTCAAGGCCGCCGACCGGGGCGTGCGCGTGCGGATCCTGCTGGACGACACCACCAGCGATGGCCAGGACCAGATCATCGCCACCCTCGCCGCCCATCCACAAATCCAGATCCGCCTGTTCAACCCGCTGCACCTGGGACGCGCCACTGGCGTGACTCGTGGTCTCGGGCGCCTGCTCAACCTGTCGCAGCAACATCGCCGAATGCACAACAAGCTATGGCTGGCGGACAACAGCATGGCGATCGTCGGCGGCCGCAACCTGGGGGACGAATATTTCGACGCCGAACCCAACCTGAACTTCACCGACATCGATCTGCTCAGCGTCGGGCCAGTGGCCGAACAACTGGGGCACGGCTTCGACCAGTACTGGAACAGCGCCCTGAGCAAACCCATCGAGCAATTCCTGTCCCACCGCCCAACCCCCAAGGACTTGGCCAACAGCCGCTTGCGCCTGCAAGAGTCCATGGAGCAGACGCACAAAGAAAACCACGCGCTGTACCAGCAGTTGACCCGCTACAAGACCCAGCCACGCCTGGACACCTGGCGCAATGAGTTGGTCTGGGCCTGGAACAAGGCCTTGTGGGACGCGCCCAGCAAGGTGCTGGCCAAGGGTGAGCCGGATCCACAGCTGTTGCTGACCACGCAACTGGCCCCTGAGCTGACGGGTGTCAGTAAAGAACTGATCATGATTTCGGCCTATTTCGTGCCTGGCCAGACAGGCCTGGTGTACCTGACCAGCCGAGCCGATGCCGGCGTGTCGGTGAGCCTTCTGACCAACGCCCTGGAAGCCACTGACGTGCCGGCGGTCCATGGCGGCTATGCGCCCTATCGCAAGGCGCTGCTGCAACATGGCGTACGCCTGTTCGAGCTGCGACGGCAACCGGGCGATACCGGCAGCAGTCCTCACCTGTTCTACAGCAAGTCCTACGGCGAATCGGACTCGAGCCTGCACAGCAAGGCGATCATTTTTGACCGCCAGAAATCCTTCATCGGCTCGTTCAATTTCGACCCGCGCTCGGTGCTGTGGAATACCGAAGTCGGCGTATTGGTGGACAGTCCGGAACTCGCCGGCCAAGTGCGGGAACTGGCCTTGCAAGGCATGGCGCCAGCCCTGAGTTATCAGGCCCGGCTGGAAGATGGAAGGTTGGTGTGGACGACCGAAGACAACGGCAAATTGCATGACCTGGACCGCGAGCCGGGCAGTTGGTGGCGCCGGTTCAATGCCTGGTTCAGTACGACCATCGGACTGGAACAGATGCTTTAGAGGCAGCCCGCTTTTGGTGGCGAGGGAGCTTGCTCCCGCTGGACTGCGAAGCAGTCCCGGCTTTTGCGGTTGCTGCGCAACCGAGCGGGAGCAAGCTCCCTCGCCACGGGATTTGGGTATGCTCAGGCTGTTTGGGTCGCTCCAAATGCCCCTTGGCGCAACAACAGGATCACCAACCCGAACGCCCCCGCTGCCATAAGCAACGGCAGCGCATGCCCACTGACCCACTGACTCCCCGCCCCCGCCGCCAACGGACCAACCAGGCAGCCGATCCCCCACAGCTGCGCTACATGGGCGTTGGCCCGCACCAGCGCATCGTCGCGGTAACGCTCGCCAATCAGGATCAGTGACAAGGTAAACAAACCGCCTGCGCTGGCGCCAAACAGCACCCACAGCGGCCAGATCAGCACCGTATCGATCAACAGCGGTACCGCCAGGCTCGACAACATCAGCGCCACTGCGCAGCCAGTGAACAACGACCGGCGAGACAGGCGATCGGCCAGGGCGCCGATGGGCAATTGCAGCAAGGCATCACCGACCACCACCGTACTGACCATCGCCAACGCAATGTCGGCGCTGAAGCCCTGGCGCAGGCAATAAACCGGCAACAGAGTCAGGATCATCGCCTCGAACGCCGCGAACAATGACACGGCCCAGGCGATTGCCGGCAAACCTCGGCAAAATGCCCACAAATCTGCGAACGTAACGCTGCCGGCCTCGCTGGTAGGCGCACCGCTGCGGCCGAGCAACAGCAATGGCGAGACCAGCAGCAAGCCGACACCCACCCAAAAGCCGTAATCGTGACCGGTCCCCAGCGCGCCGAGCAGCAACGGTCCAGACAGTTGGCTCAGGGCGTAGCTGCTGCCATACAGCGCCACCAGGCGACCACGCCACCGTTCGATGACCAGTTGATTGATCCAGCTTTCACCGAGGATGAAAACCAGGGTCAAGACCACGCCAATCACCAGCCGTAGCACCAGCCAGACCGGGTAACTGGGCAACACCGCCAACAATCCGATGGACGCCGCCCCGCCCCACAGGCACAAGCGCATCAACATCGCCGTGCCAAACCGCGCCGCCAGTCGACTCGAGACCTTGGCCCCGAGTAACACCCCAACCGCCGGCATGGCCGCCATCACCCCGATGGCGAACGAGCCATAGCCCCAGCTCTCCAGGCGAAGCGACACCAGCGGCATGCTCACGCCCAGGGCCAGGCCGACACTCAGGACAGACGCCAACACGGCGAAATAGGTCGCCCAACGCATTTCCACGCTCCTGTGGAGGGTTATCAATCTCAGCCATCACCCAAAGGACTGTGGGAGCGAGCTTGCTCGCGATGGCGGCGCAACATTCAACAAAGTCGTCGACTGTCGTACCGCTATCGCGAGCAACCTCGCTCCCACAGAGGGAATCAGCGCTGCATGACGCCCCGGACAAGGTCCGGGGCCGCCACTGTCAGAGCTTGATCCAGGTCGACTTCAGCTCGGTGTACTTGTCGAACGCATGCAGCGACTTGTCGCGACCGTTGCCCGATTGCTTGAAACCACCAAAAGGCGCGGTCATATCGCCGCCATCATACTGATTGACCCAAACGCTGCCGGCGCGCAGGGCCTTGGCGGTCAGGTGAGCCTTGGAGATGTCCTTGGTCCATACAGCGGCGGCCAGGCCGTACGGCGTATCGTTGGCAATCTGGATCGCTTCCTCAGCGGTGTCGAAGGCGATGACTGACAACACCGGGCCGAAAATCTCTTCCTGGGCGATTTTCATCGCGTTGCTCACACCGTCGAAAATCGTTGGCTCGACATAGGTGCCACCGGTTTCCTCGAGAATCCGCTTGCCACCGGCTACCAGTTTGGCGCCGTCATTGTGACCGGCCTCGATGTAGGACAACACAGTGTTCATCTGCTGGGTATCCACCAAGGCACCGACATTGGTCGCCGGGTCCAGCGGATTGCCAGGTTTCCAACCCTTGAGGGCTTCAATCACCAGTGGCAGGAACGTGTCCTTGATGGAGCGCTCCACCAACAGCCGCGAACCGGCGGTGCAAACTTCGCCCTGATTGAACGCGATGGCGCTGGCGGCAGATTCAGCGGCCGCTTGCAGATCCGGGGCATCGGCGAACACGATGTTCGGGCTCTTGCCGCCGGCCTCCAGCCAAATGCGCTTCATGTTGGATTCGCCGGAGTAAATCATCAGTTGCTTGGCGATCTTGGTGGAGCCGGTGAACACCAGCGTATCGACGTCCATGTGCAGGGCCAGGGCCTTGCCAACGGTATGGCCGTAGCCAGGCAGCACGTTCAGCACGCCTTTCGGAATGCCGGCCTCGATGGCCAGGGCAGCGATACGGATGGCGGTCAGCGGGGATTTTTCCGACGGCTTGAGCACCACCGAGTTACCGGTGGACAGCGCCGGGCCAAGCTTCCAGCAAGCCATCATCAGCGGAAAGTTCCACGGCACAACAGCGCCGACGACACCCACTGGCTCGCGGGTCACCAGGCCCAGCTGGTCGTGCGGGGTGGCCGCCACTTCATCGTAGATCTTGTCGATGGCTTCACCGCTCCAGCTCAACGCTTGCGCCGCGCCAGGAACGTCGATGTTCAGGGAATCGCTGATCGGCTTGCCCATGTCCAGGGTTTCGAGCAAGGCCAATTCTTCGGCGTTCTGCTTGAGCAGGCCGGCAAAACGGATCATGGTGGCTTTGCGTTTGCTCGGCGGCAGGCGCGACCAGACGCCGGAATTGAAGGTCGCACGGGCATTTTCGACAGCACGCTGGGCGTCGGCGACGTCGCAGCTGGCGATCTTGCCAAGCAGGCGGCCATCGACCGGGCTGAGGCAATCAAAGGTTTCGCCGGACACCGCATCGGTGTATTCACCATTGATGAAGGCACGGCCTTCGATTTTCAGGTCGCGGGCGCGTTGTTCCCAATCGGCACGAGTCAGGGTGGTCATGCGTGTGTCCTCCTCTTATTGAGTACGAACGCCGCGCAATGCGCAGCGCTCCAAGAATTTTGCCCAGCCAGTCTGTTTCCGGCGCTTTTTTTGGCATGGGGCACCCGCCACCCTAAACCAGCGGCCGGTCATGTTTCAATATATTTGACACAACACGGCCAAACGGCCTTGCGATGTTCGTTTTAATAAACATAGACTTTGGCTCTTCCAGCCATTCGAACCGTCATTACCGGGGTTTACCGTATGAGCATTCAGGACATCGTCGACTTCAGCCAAGCCAATACCACCGCCGAACGCTATCGCCCGGACCCGGCCAAGGTGTTCAAGGGCGATCCCGAACAAACGGTGTTCAACCACTACAGCAGCCCCTGCGGGCAAATGAACGCGGGCGTATGGGAAGGCGCCGTCGGCCAGTGGACGGTCAATTACACCGAGCATGAATACTGCGAAATCGTCCAGGGCGTTTCCGTACTGCGAGACGACGACGGCAATGCCAAGACCCTGCGGGCCGGCGACCGGTTTGTGATCCCGGCGGGTTTCCAGGGCACCTGGGAAGTGCTGGAGCCGTGCCGCAAGATTTATGTGGTGTTCGAACAGAAGGCTTGAGCCCCCGCCGAAAAAGAAGCTGACACTCTATCGCTGGTCAAGACCACCGCAGCAGATAAGACTGCTCACGGGCGTCACGCATTTTATCGTCGCAACGACAACGCACAGGACGTGCGGTCAACCCGACAGGTGAGCGCCCCGATCCTATAACTATTTGCAAGGAGGCAATATGCCCGTCTTACCCGACCAATGCGATCTCGCCATCGCCCAATACACCATCGGCCAAAAATGCACCCCTCAGTTGCTGGAAGAGGTTCGCGCCCTGGCCAACGGAGCTCCCGTACGCGCGACAGGCCCGAAGTACCCTTCGAGCTGGGACCTGCGTCCGCGACGCATCAACCTGCACACCAATGCCGACAGAATCATTGTCAGCATCAACTGCGGTTGACCCCTCTCGTCGCTGACCACAAAACCTGAGCAACAAAAAAGGCCCGTATCTCGCGATACGGGCCTTTTTCGTAAGAAGGAAAAATCAATTACTTGATTTTGCCTTCCTTGTAGATCACGTGCTTGCGAACAACCGGATCAAATTTCTTGATCTCGATTTTGTCCGGGGTAGTACGCTTGTTCTTGTCGGTAGTGTAGAAGTGACCAGTACCGGCGCTCGAGATCAAACGAATCAATTCACGCATGATTAGCTCCCTTAAACCTTGCCATCGCGACGAAGTTCGGCCAGCACGACACTGATGCCACGCTTGTCGATGATACGCATGCCCTTGGCAGATACGCGCAGACGCACAAAACGTTTCTCTTCTTCAACCCAGAAGCGGTGATGCTGCAGGTTCGGCAGGAAACGACGACGGGTTTTGTTGTTTGCGTGGGAAATGTTATTCCCAGTCACCGGACCCTTACCGGTAACTTGACAGACTCTCGACATGCCTCAGCCCTCTAAAACCACATGCCCAACCCGGCATGGGTTGGCCGCTTAATCTCTCAGTCATTTGGCGCCAGGCGCCGCGTTTCTTTAAGGGTCTTACCGGCTACACCTACAGTGAAGGAACCGGGCCCCTAGAAAAGAGCGCTGCTTTATACCAGAAAGACCACAGTGCAACAACAGCCGATGTGATTTGTCTTCATTGGAAACCCTCGTTCAACCGCCCCGGACGGCTGCGGCAAAGGCTGGCGCGGCCGGCGACCACTCGTCGCCACCTCAAGGTTTTTTTCAACCGAAGGCGAGTTTGGCCGTCAAGGCGACAATGCAGAGTGCCGGAAAATGTAAAAAGGGGATAGTCATTTGCCAGCGAGCCCACTAGGGTAAGCCTTTTCCAGACTGCACTCGCAGATGGGCCTTCGACTTGCACAGGAAACCGACCATGCGCCTCGCTGCCCTACCGTTGTTGCTCGCCCCTCTGCTGATCGCCCCGCAGGCCTTCGCCGCCGCCCTGAGCGTCTGCACCGAAGCCAGCCCGGAGGGGTTCGATGTCGTCCAATACAACTCACTGACCACCACCAACGCCTCCGCCGATGTGCTGATGAACCGCCTGGTGGATTTCGACACCGCCAGCGGCAAAGTGGTCCCCAGCCTGGCCGATCACTGGGAAGTCTCGGCCGATGGCCTGACCTACGTGTTCAAGCTGCACCCACGGGTCAAGTTCCACCACACCGAATACTTCACGCCGCGCCGCGACCTGACCGCAGAAGACGTGAAATTCAGCTTCGAGCGCATGCTCGATCCGGCGAACCCTTGGCACAAGGTGGCGCAGAGCGGCTTCCCACACGCCCAGTCGATGCAGCTACCGGCGCTGATCAAGAAAATCGACGCACTGGATCCGTTGACCGTGCGTTTCACCCTCGATCATGCCGACTCGACCTTCCTGGCAACGTTGAGCATGGGGTTTGCCTCCATCTATTCGGCCGAATACGCCGATCAGTTGATGAAGGCCGGCACGCCGGAAAAACTCAACAGTCAGCCGGTCGGTACCGGCCCGTTCATTTTCAACCGTTTCCAGAAAGACGCTTCGATTCGCTACAAGGCCAACGGCGATTATTTCGGTGGCAAGCCCCAAGTAGACCCCTTGATCTTCGCCATCACGCCGGACGCCAACGTGCGCTTGCAGAAATTGCGCCGCAACGAATGCCAGATCGCCCTGTCGCCCAAGCCTCTGGACGTACAAGCCGCCAAGCAAGAGCCTACGCTGAGCGTGGCCCAGACCGACGCTTTCATGACCGCGTTCGTGGCGATCAACAGCCAGCATCCGCCGCTGGACAAGCCCGAGGTGCGCCAGGCCATCAACCTAGCCTTCGACAAGCCCAGCTACCTCAAGACCGTCTTCGAAGGCACTGCCGAAGCGGCCAACGGCCCCTATCCACCGAACACCTGGAGCTACGCCAAGCACTTGCCCGGCTACGCCTATGACCCGGCCAAGGCCCGCGACCTGCTGGCCAAGGCCGGCTTGAAAGAAGGTTTCCAGACCACCATCTGGACCCGCCCTTCCGGCAGCCTGCTAAACCCCAATCCCAGCCTTGGCGCGCAACTGCTGCAGTCCGACCTGGCGGAAATCGGCATTCGAGCCGAAATCCGGGTGATCGAATGGGGCGAACTGATCCGTCGCGCCAAGGCCGGTGAACATGACCTGCTGTTCATGGGCTGGGCCGGTGACAACGGCGACCCTGACAACTTCCTCACGCCGCAGTTTTCCTGCGCGGCGGTCAAGGCTGGCACCAACTTCGCCCGCTACTGCAACCCGGACCTGGACAAACTGATCAGCGCCGGCAAGACCACCAGCGAGCAAGGCGTGCGCACCAAGCTTTACGAACAGGCCCAGGCGCACATCCAGCAACAGGCCCTCTGGCTGCCGTTGGCGCACCCGACTGCATTCGCCCTGACTCGCAAGGATGTCCAGGGTTATGCGGTCAGCCCGTTTGGCCGGCAGGACTATTCCAAGGTCAGCCTCAAGTAACCCAGCCCACAGCGCCCTCCTGTGGGAGCGAGCAGGCTCGCTCCCACAAAGGCCTCGCTCGTTAGATCGCGCCTACATCCACCCATACTCCGCCATCGACAACGGCTCCCCATCGCCGACGATGAAATGGTCGAGCACCCGCACATCGATCAGCTCCAGCGCCTCCTGAAGCCGCTCAGTGAGCATCCGGTCGGCCTGGCTGGGCTCGGGGTTGCCTGAGGGGTGGTTGTGGCACAGGATCAGTGCGGCGGCGTTGTGGGCCAGGGCCCTTTTGACCACCTGTCGAGGATGAACACTGGCGCTGTCGATAGAGCCGCGGAACAGCGCCTCGAACGTCAGCACCTGATGCTTGGAATTGAGAAACAGGCAACCGAACACCTCATGGGGTTCATGGCGCAGCATTGACTTCAGGTATTCACGAACCGCAAATGGACTTTCCAGCATTGTCTTAGCGCGTGCCCGCTCAGCCAAATGCCGACGGCTCATTTCTTGAGCCGCTTGCAACTGGGCAAATTTTGCGGGTCCGAGCCCCATGTGACCGCTGAACGTGACCTGGTCCGCTTCCAGCAGCGCGCGCAGGCTGCCAAATTGAATCAATAGTTGTCGCGCCAGATCCACCGCGCTTTTCCCCGACACGCCGGTGCGTAAAAAAATCGCCAGTAACTCGGCATCTGAAAGACTCCCCGCTCCCAACGCCAATAACCGCTCCCGTGGCCGCTCGGCGGCAGGCCAATCGCGAATACTCATAGCATCTCCCTGATTGTGGGCGCCGCTGTTCCGTAGCGGTCGCTGTGATATCGTAGCCCATCTTTTTTGCAGGCGATTTGCACCCTGGCAGCTGCTGCCAAGGGGTTCGCCTTGCACTGACCACTGAAATCGAAAGGCAGGCCTATGCAGCGGCTGTATCGGAAACGCATCGTTCTGGGCGTCGGCGGCGGCATTGCCGCCTACAAGAGCGCCGAGCTGGTTCGCCGACTCATCGACCAGGGCGCAGAAGTGCGGGTCGTCATGACCCGCGGCGGCAGTGAGTTCATCACCCCGCTGACCATGCAGGCCCTGTCCGGGCACCCGGTTCACCTGGATTTGCTCGATCCGGCGGCCGAAGCCGCCATGGGCCATATCGAGCTGGCCAAATGGGCCGACCTGGTGCTCATCGCCCCAGCCACGGCCGACCTGATCGCCCGCCTGGCCCAAGGCATCGCCGATGATTTGCTGACCACCCTGGTGCTCGCCACCGACGCCGTGGTCGCCGTCGCCCCGGCCATGAACCAGGCGATGTGGCGCGATCCGGCCACCCAGGCCAACCTGCAACTGCTCGAAAGCCGTGACCTGAAAGTCTTCGGCCCGGCCTCCGGCAGCCAGGCTTGCGGCGATGTCGGCATGGGCCGCATGCTTGAAGCCACTGACCTGGCTCAGTGCGCCGCCGACTGCTTCCAGCGCCAGGCCCTGACCGGCAAACACGTGCTGATCACCGCCGGACCGACCCAGGAAAACATCGACCCGGTGCGCTACATCACCAACCACAGCTCCGGGAAAATGGGTTTTGCCCTGGCCGAAGCCGCGGTGGAAGCTGGCGCCAGGGTGACGCTGATCACCGGCCCCGTGCACTTGCCGACCCCGGACCGGGTCACCCGCATCGACGTGGTCAGCGCCCGGGACATGCTCGCGGCCTGCGAAGCAGCCATCCCGTGCGATCTTTTCATCGCCTCGGCGGCGGTAGCGGATTACCGCCCCGAAGTCGTCGCCCCGCAAAAATTGAAGAAAGACCCTACAAGCGGCGACGGCCTGCTACTACAAATGGTGCGCAACCCGGATATCCTCGCCACCATCGCCACTCGCCCTGACCGGCCCTTCAGTGTCGGCTTCGCCGCCGAGACCGAACACCTGCTCGATTACGCCGCACGCAAACTCAAGGACAAGAATCTGGACTTGATCGTCGCCAACGACGTCGCCAACCCGAGCATCGGCTTCAACAGCGAAGAAAACGCCTGCAGCGTGATCGACCGCCAGTTGCACGCCACACTTTTCGCCCAGACCAGCAAGAGCAAGATTGCCCGCCAGCTGGTCACCTTTATCGCCGAACGTCTGAACCAGGTTTAATTTTCATGCACGCCTTACAAGCCAAGATTCTCGATCCACGCATCGGCAACGAATTCCCGCTGCCGCAATACGCCACCCCGGGCTCCGCCGGCCTCGACCTGCGGGCAATGCTCAAGCAGGACACGATCCTCGAACCGGGGCAGACCTTGCTGATCCCTACCGGCCTGTCGGTGTACATCGGCGACCCTGGCTTGGCCGCACTGATCCTGCCGCGCTCCGGACTGGGCCATAAGCACGGCATCGTGCTGGGCAACCTGGTAGGGCTGATCGACTCCGATTACCAGGGCGAGCTGATGGTTTCGTGCTGGAACCGCGGTCAAACCGCGTTCAACATCGCGGTGGGCGAGCGCATCGCCCAATTGGTATTGGTGCCGGTGGTCCAGGCTCACTTCGAACTGGTGGAAGAATTCGACGAAAGCCAGCGCGGCGCCGGCGGTTTCGGGCATTCGGGCAGCCACTGATCCTGCTGTTTCAAGCCGGGCGTTCTGCCCGGCTCGTTTGTTAAGCTTCTGTTTCAGGACGATAAATGCGAAAGGGCTCTGGGCAAGGTTTTCCCATCCGGAATCAACGTATTAGGCTAATGTGTTCAAGGTAACGCTGTCTCATGGCACTTTCCCACCGCGAACTCTCTGTCAAAAACGCCGTCATACCCTTCAGCTTGAGCCTGCCGACGCTCGCCGTCGGCCTGTCCAGTCACTTTCCTGATAGAGCGCCCCGCCCATGAACACCCCAGCTGCAATCGCCCCGATCTTCCCTGACAGCATCTTCCGCGCCTACGACATCCGTGGTGTGGTACCGGAAACCCTCACCGCCGAAACCGCCTACTGGATCGGCCGCGCCATCGGCTCCCAGAGCCTGGCCCAGGGCGAACCGAACGTGTCCGTCGGCCGCGATGGCCGCTTGTCGGGCCCGGAATTGGTCGAGCAGTTGATCAAAGGCGTTGCCGACAGTGGCTGCCACGTCAGCGACGTGGGCCTGGTGCCGACCCCGGCGCTGTACTACGCCGCCAACGTGCTGGCCGGTAAATCCGGCGTGATGCTCACCGGCAGCCACAACCCGTCGAACTACAACGGCTTCAAGATCGTCATCGCTGGCGACACCCTCGCCAACGAGCAGATCCAGGCCCTGCACACCCGCCTCAAGACCAACGATCTGAGCAGCGGCCAGGGCAGCGTGACCCAGGTCGATATCCTTGAGCGCTACAACGACGAAATCGTCAAAGACGTGAAACTCGCCCGTCGCCTGAAAGTAGTGGTCGACTGCGGCAACGGCGCGGCCGGTGTGATCGCCCCACAACTGATCGAAGCCCTGAACTGCGAAGTCATTCCGCTGTTCTGCGACGTGGACGGCAATTTCCCCAACCACCACCCGGACCCGGGCAAGCTGGAAAACCTGCAAGACCTGATCGCCAAGGTCAAGGAAACCAACGCCGACCTGGGCCTGGCCTTCGACGGTGACGGCGACCGCGTGGGCGTGGTGACCAATACCGGCAGTGTCGTATTCCCGGACCGCCTGCTGATGCTGTTCGCTCGCGACGTAGTGGCGCGCAATCCGAACGCGGAAATCATCTTCGACGTTAAGTGCACCCGTCGCCTGGTGCCGTTGATCAAGGAATACGGCGGCCGTCCGCTGATGTGGAAAACCGGTCATTCGCTGATCAAGAAAAAGATGAAGCAAAGCGGCGCCCTGCTGGCCGGCGAGATGAGCGGGCACATCTTCTTCAAGGAGCGCTGGTTCGGTTTCGACGACGGTATCTACAGCGCCGCGCGCCTGCTGGAAATCCTCAGCAAGGAAAAATCCAGCGCCGAAGAGCTGTTCGCGACCTTCCCGAACGATATTTCTACGCCAGAAATCAATATCCATGTGACCGAAGAGAGCAAATTCAGCATCATTGATGCACTGCACGACGCCCAGTGGGGCGAAGGGGCCGAACTGACCACCATCGACGGTGTGCGGGTCGACTACCCACAAGGCTGGGGCCTGGTCCGCGCGTCCAACACCACACCGGTGCTGGTCCTGCGTTTCGAGGCTGACAACGAAGCCGAACTGCAGCGCATCAAGGACGTGTTCCACACCCAACTCAAACGTGTTGCACCCGATCTCCAACTACCGTTTTGATTTTTGAATCACCGGAGCCCTGAATGACCCTCGAACGCGAAGCCGCAGCCAATACCGCCAAGGTCCTGTCCGAAGCGTTGCCTTATATCCGACGCTACGTCGGCAAGACCCTGGTGATCAAATACGGCGGCAACGCGATGGAAAGCGAGGAGCTGAAAACCGGCTTCGCCCGCGACATCGTGCTGATGAAGGCCGTGGGCATCAACCCGGTGGTGGTGCATGGCGGCGGCCCGCAGATCGGTGACCTGCTCAAGCGCCTGTCCATCGAGAGCCACTTCATCGACGGCATGCGTGTCACCGACGCGCAGACCATGGATGTGGTGGAGATGGTCCTCGGCGGCCAGGTCAACAAGGACATCGTCAACCTGATCAACCGCCATGGCGGCAGCGCCATTGGCCTGACAGGCAAGGATGCCGAGTTGATCCGGGCGAAGAAACTCACCGTCACCCGCCAGACGCCGGAGATGACCCAACCGGAAATCATCGACATCGGTCACGTGGGCGAAGTGGTTGGCATCAACACCGACCTGCTGAACCTGCTGGTCAAGGGCGACTTCATCCCGGTGATCGCGCCCATCGGCGTGGGCGCCAACGGTGAGTCGTACAACATCAACGCCGACCTGGTGGCCGGCAAGGTGGCCGAAGCACTGAAAGCCGAAAAGCTGATGCTGCTGACCAACATCGCCGGCCTGATGGACAAGTCGGGCAAGGTCCTGACCGGGCTGTCGACGCAACAGGTCGATGAGCTGATCGCCGACGGCACCATCTACGGCGGCATGCTGCCGAAGATTCGCTGCGCGCTGGAAGCGGTACAGGGCGGCGTCGGCAGCTCGCTGATCATCGACGGTCGGGTACCGAACGCGATCCTGCTGGAGATCTTCACCGATACCGGCGTGGGGACGTTGATCAGTAATCGCAAGCGTCCATAAGCGACACTCATAAAAAAGGCCCCGCTCAACCAAGTTGAGCGGGGCCTTTTTTTTACACCACTTATTCAGATGATGTTCTTGTGGCGAGGGAGCTTGCTCCCGCTGGGCCGCGCAGCGGCCCCAACATTCTTGCGGTCGCTACGCAACCGAGCGGGAGCAAGCTCCCTCGCCACAGGAATCAAAAGCCTTCAGACACCAAACTGCGCCCGATAAGCCTCAACCGCCGGCAAATGCTGCTTGAGCTGCGGATCGTCGGCCAAAAACTCCAGGACCTGGTTCAGCGACACGATGCTGATCACCGGAATGCCAAAGTCGCGCTCCACTTCCTGGATCGCCGACAACTCACCGTTGCCGCGCTCCTGACGGTTCAGGGCGATCAGCACGCCGGCCGCCTTGGCGCCTTCCTGGGAAGCGATGATCTGCATCACTTCGCGGATGGCAGTGCCGGCGGTGATCACGTCGTCGATGATCAGCACTTCACCGGTCAGCGGTGCGCCCACCAGGCTGCCGCCTTCGCCATGGGCCTTGGCTTCCTTGCGGTTGAAACACCAGGGCAGGTCGCGGCCGTGGTGTTCGGCCAAGGCGACGGCGGTGGTGGCGGCCAATGGGATGCCTTTGTAGGCTGGGCCAAACAACACATCAAACGCAATGCCGCTCTCGACGATGGCCGCCGCATAGAAACGGCCCAGCTGCGCCAGGGCGGAACCGCTGTTGAACAGGCCGGCATTGAAGAAGTACGGGCTGGTGCGACCGGACTTGAGGGTGAACTCACCGAAGCGCAAAACGCCGCGATCGATGGCAAAACGAATGAAATCGCGCTGATACGCTTGCATGAAAAAAGCCCCAAATACCACGGATTTAGCTAAATAGGTACACGCCGTGTATCATACACGCACGTGATTTTTGGGGCCATTTATGCGGATCATCAGTGTGAACGTCAATGGTATTCAGGCTGCAGTGGAGCGAGGTTTGCTCAGTTGGCTGCAAGCACAGAATGCCGACGTCATCTGCCTGCAGGACACCCGCGCCTCCGCCTTTGAACTGGACGATGCAGCCTTCCAACTGGATGGTTACTTCCTTTATGCATGCGATGCCGAAGTCCCCGCCCAGGGTGGCGTGGCTTTGTACTCGCGGCTGCAACCGAAGGCTGTCATCAACGGTCTCGGTTTCGAGACGGCGGACCGCTACGGGCGCTACCTGCAAGCCGATTTTGACAAGGTCAGCATCGCGACCTTACTGCTCCCTTCGGGGCAGAACGGCGATGAAGATTTGAATCAGAAATTCAAGCTAATGGACGACTTCGCCCGTTATCTGGATAAACAGCGGCGCAAACGTCGCGAGTACATTTATTGTGGCTCGCTGTACGTGGCGCAGCAGAAGCTGGATATCAAGAACTGGCGCGACAGCCAACAATCCCCGGGATTCCTGGCGCCGGAACGGGCCTGGATGGACGAGATCATTGGCAACATGGGTTATGTCGACGCCCTGCGGGAAGTCAGCCGTGAAGGCGATCAGTACAGCTGGTGGCCAGACAATGAACAGGCCGAGATGCTCAACCTCGGCTGGCGCTTCGACTATCAGTTGCTGACGCCCGGCTTGCGCCGCTTCGTACGCAGCGCCCGCTTGCCGCGCCAGCCACGGTTCTCGCAACACGCACCGCTGATCGTCGATTACGACTGGACGCTGACCATCTGAATGTCCTTCGTGGTATGGGTCGGGCTGCGAAAGCAGTCGAGTCGACCCGCTAAAGAAAATGCCCGTATCGAAAGATACGGGCATTTTCTTTTTAGACCGGTGTCACTCACACAAACGCTGAACCTCAAGCAGCAGCAAAAAACGGCAGGGCAAGGTACAACTTGATCACGATGACATTAATGATGTCGATGAAGAAGGCACCCACCATCGGCACCACCAGGAACGCCATTTGCGAAGGTCCGTAGCGCTGTGTCACCGCTTGCATGTTAGCGATGGCCGTTGGTGTGGCGCCCAGTCCAAAACCGCAATGACCTGCCGCCAGTACTGCCGCGTCGTAGTTACGCCCCATCATTCTGAATGTCACAAAAATCGCAAACAATGCCATACCGAGTGCTTGCACAGCCAAGATGATGAAGATCGGCAACGCCAGTGCAGCCAGGTCCCATAGCTTGAGCGACATCAGGGCAATTGCCAGGAACAGCGACAAACTGACATTCCCCAGCACGGAAACTTCACGCTCAAACACCTGATACAAGCCAAGCGCCGAAAGGCCATTGCGCAAAACAACACCTACAAACAAGACGCAAACGAAGGTCGGCAACTCAAAGGCTGTTTCATGGAGAATGCCATTCAGCAAAGTACCTGCCAGTAAGCTGACCGCGATCAGGGCGAGTGTTTCGATAAACGAAAATGGCGTGATCGAACGCTCTTTGTTCGGCTGCTCAAAACCCTTCGGCAGCCGCGGTCTTTCTTGCTCCAGCCCCGGTATCTGGACACGCTTGACGAGCAGACGAGCCACCGGCCCTCCAATCAGGCCGCCCAATACCAGGCCAAACGTCGCAGAGGCCATCGCAAGTTCGGAAGCGGAAGCCAGACCGAACTTCTCACTGAACATCGTTCCCCACGCGGCCCCCGTACCATGCCCGCCGGACAAGGTGATCGAGCCTGTCAACAGGCCCATCAGCGGATCGAGCCCCAACATCGTTGCAAGCCCGATGCCCAGGGCATTCTGGACCACCAAAAGCCCGACGACCGCCAGCAGGAAAACCCCCACTACACGCCCGCCTTTCTTCAAGCTGGCAAAGTCTGCACTCAAGCCAATGGTGGCAAAAAACGCCAACATCAAGGGTGTCTGCAGGGACGTATCGAATCGCACCTCAATATCAAGGAATCGCAAGGCGAGGAGAACCAAGGCAACTACCAAGCCGCCCGCTACGGGTTCGGGAATATTATAAGCGCGGAGGAAACCGACACGCGCGACAAGTCTGCGCCCCAACAAAAGTACTAAGGAAGCGGCTACCAGTGTTCCGTAAAAATCGAGTTGAACCATCGGGTTTATTCTTGCGGCCTATATTCAGAAGCGAACTGTTTACCTGGACACGCCTCTTGAACAGGTTGATTGTCTCAACGCTGATTGGTTGTGTGATTCAATGACCTTCACTGGTCTGAATATATCGAAATATTTCTAGATAAATATAACTTGGCGCAACCTTATCAATCGGCAAGTCTCATTGCCAAGAACATAGGCTGTATTGGGACTGTTTAGTTGTGACTGGACGTGTATGAGCGATACACACATAGTTCGAAACATTTATCCGACAAATAAAAAACAAATGCCCCGACAAGTCGGGGCATTTGTTTGAGTCGTGGCGCACGGGGGATTAGTTCAAACCGGGTTGCCAACCTCTTCCGTTACTTGACCAATCGCCAGGTAAACGGATACCGGTACGGCTGCCCTTCATTGGCCTTCACCCCACCGATAATGGTCAGCACCAACGCACCGATAGCCACCAGGCCGAACAGGAAGAAGCCAATCACCACGACCATCAGCAGCAGGCTGATCGCCGAGGCAATCGCCACGGTGATCTGGAAATTCAGCGCTTCCTTGCCCTGGGCATCGATGAACGGGTCGGATTCGCGCTTGAGCTGCCAGAGCACCAGCGGCCCGATCAGCGTGCCGAACGGAATCCAGATCCCCAGCAAGGCGGACAGGTGACAGAACATCGCCCATTGACGCGCCTCCTTGCTGGGCTGGGGCAGTAGGACTTGTTCATCACTCATGACATTCTCCTTGCCTGAAGCGCGAAACAATCAGTCAGCCAATGCGGCCTTTTGCAGTTCGAAAATCTCGTTCATGCCTTTCTTCGCCAACTCCAGCATAGCGTTCAATTCTTCCGGCTGGAACGGCGCGCCTTCAGCAGTGCCCTGGACTTCAATGAAGCCGCCAGCGCTGGTCATGACCACGTTCAAGTCGGTCTCCGCGGCGGAGTCTTCCAGGTAGTCCAGGTCCAGCACCGGCTCGCCCTGGTAAATGCCTACCGACACCGCGGCGATCATCTGCTTGAGCGGATCGCCGCCCTTGAGGCCGCCACGCTTCTTGATCACTTTCAAGGCATCGACCAGCGCGACCATGGCGCCGGTGATCGACGCGGTACGCGTGCCGCCATCGGCCTGGATCACGTCGCAATCGACATACAAGGTCACGTCGCCCAGCTTGGACATGTCCAGTGCGGCCCGCAGCGAACGGCCGATCAGGCGCTGGATCTCCAGGGTCCGGCCGCCCTGCTTGCCACGGCTGGCTTCGCGCTGGTTCCGCTCACCGGTGGCGCGCGGCAGCATGCCGTATTCGGCGGTCAACCAGCCTTGGCCCTGGCCCTTGAGGAAGCGTGGCACACCGTTTTCGACGCTGACTGTGCAGATGACTTTGGTATCACCGAATTCGACCAGTACAGATCCCTCGGCGTGTTTGGTGTAGTTGCGGGTAATGCGGATCGAGCGGAGCTGATCGGCAGCGCGACCACTTGGACGTTTCATAGGGAACACCTGTACGGAGGACGGAAAACTGTCGAGCATTATAGAGCCGTGAATCGTCATAGGGCAGTTAAACGTAGCGCAGTTCTAAAAAGCCGTTGCGAGCGAAGACGCTCAACGCCCCGGCCGACAGGCTGCAGCGCTTTGTCGCATGCGCGTTTGGGGCATGCGTCTCACTGCGCTACAATCCTGCGCCTTTGCTGCCCTTGGGCTTTTATTCACAGATATCAGGCTCCATGACCGCCGGTCATGGCCGCCTCATTGCGAGGAACCTCCATGGTGCACAGCATGACCGCCTTCGCCCGCGTCGAAAAAGCCGGGGCCCAAGGCACGCTGAGCTGGGAACTGCGCTCGGTCAACAGCCGCTACCTGGAGCCGCACCTGCGCCTGCCCGAATCCTTTCGCGACCTTGAGGGTGGCGTGCGCGAAGCCCTGCGCCAGGGGCTGTCCCGAGGCAAGCTGGAATGCACCCTGCGCTTCACCGAGGAAAGCGCCGGCAAGACACTCCAGGTGGACCGCGAGCGCGCCGCGCAACTGGTGGCCGCCGCCGAAACCGTCGCCAGCCTGATCAAAAACCCCGCCGCCCTGAATCCGCTGGAAGTCCTGGCCTGGCCGGGTGTGCTGGTGGGCGATGCCAGCGACCCGCAAGCGCTGAACGCCGAGGCAATGGCACTGTTCAACGAAGGGCTCAAGGAGCTCAAGGCCGGCCGCGAGCGTGAAGGCGCGGAATTGGCCCGGCTGATCAACGAGCGCCTGACCTCCATTGAAGAAGACGTCAGCACCCTGCGCGAGCTGGTCCCGCAGATGCTCGCCACCCAGCGCCAGAAAGTGCTCGACCGCTTCGCCGACATGAAGGCCGAACTGGACCCGCAGCGCCTGGAACAGGAAATGGTCATGCTCGCGCAAAAGAGCGACGTGGCCGAAGAACTGGATCGCCTGAGCACCCACATCATCGAAGTCCGCCGGGTGCTCAAGTCCGGCGGTGCGGCCGGTCGCCGCCTGGACTTCCTGATGCAGGAGCTCAACCGCGAAGCCAATACACTGGGCTCCAAAGCCTTCGATCCGCGCAGTACCCAGGCTGCGGTCAACCTCAAGGTGTTGATCGAGCAAATGCGCGAACAAGTGCAAAACATTGAGTAAGGCTAACGACATGACCCACAGCACCGGCACTCTCTACATCATTTCCGCACCCTCGGGCGCGGGCAAGACCAGCCTGGTCAAGGCGCTGATCGATGCCGAGCCGCAGATCCGCGTCTCGGTCTCGCACACCACCCGCGCCATGCGCCCGGGCGAAGTAAATGGCGTGAACTATCACTTCGTCGACCGCGAAGAGTTCGTGAGGATGGCCGAACACGGCGACTTCCTGGAGCGCGCCGAGGTCTTCGGCAACCTTTATGGCACTTCGCAAAGCTACCTGCAGCAGACCCTGGACGAAGGCCATGACCTGATCCTGGAAATCGACTGGCAAGGTGCCGAGCAGGTGCGCAAGCTGATGCCCCAGGCCCGCTCGATCTTTATTCTGCCGCCGAGCCAACAGGCCTTGCGCCAGCGCCTGACCAACCGAGGCCAGGACAGCGACGACATCATCGAAGGCCGGATGCGCGAAGCGGTCAGCGAAATGAGCCACTACGTCGACTACGATTACCTGATCATCAATGACGATTTCGCCCACGCACTGGACGATCTGAAGGCGATTTTCCGCGCCAGTCAGCTGCAGCAGAAACGCCAGCAGCAACGTTTCGGTAAATTATTGGCCGAATTGTTGGGCTGAACAGCCCTTCCCAAAACCGCTGCGACGGCTTTACATTGGTACTCGCAGCGCGCCGAGGGGTTTGGTTAAAAAATCAGCGCTTCCCTAAACGCTGGTGTTTTTTTAAACTGTCGAGTCCGCTCGCCCAACCGGGCAGCGCGCATATTGCATTCGCTCCGAGGAATACCATGGCCCGCGTAACCGTTGAAGACTGCCTAGAACACGTGGAAAACCGCTTTGAGCTGGTCATGCTCTCTACCAAGCGTGCCCGTCAACTGGCCACCGGCGGCAAAGAGCCATTGGTCCAGTGGGAAAACGACAAGCCTACCGTAGTAGCGCTGCGTGAAATCGCCGAAGGCCTGATGAGCTACGAGTTCATCGCCAACGCTGAAATCGTTGAAGACGAACCGCTGTTCGCAGCGTTCGAGGACGAGTCCAACGAGGCGGTCTAAGCCTATGCCTGGTCGACGTAGCACGGCGCGGGGTCACAGCAAACGGCAGGAGTCATTATCATGCCGAGCATAGACGCCCTCGCCGATCGCTTATCGGCCTACCTCGGCAAGGACCAGGTCAATCTGGTCCGCCGAGCCTATTTCTACGCCGAACAAGCCCACGACGGCCAACGCCGCCGCAGTGGCGAGGCGTACGTCACGCACCCGCTTGCGGTGGCGAACATTCTTGCCGACATGCACATGGACCATCAGAGCCTGATGGCGGCGATGCTGCATGACGTGATCGAAGACACCGGCATTGCCAAGGAAGCGCTGCAAGCGCAGTTCGGCGAAACCGTGGCCGAACTGGTCGACGGGGTCAGCAAACTGACCCAGATGAACTTCGAGACCAAGGCCGAGGCCCAGGCCGAAAACTTCCAGAAAATGGCCATGGCCATGGCGCGCGACATCCGCGTGATCCTGGTCAAGCTTGCCGACCGCCTGCACAACATGCGCACCCTGGAAGTACTCTCCGGCGAAAAGCGTCGGCGCATCGCCAAGGAAACCCTGGAGATCTACGCGCCCATCGCCAATCGCCTGGGCATGCACGCGATTCGTATCGAGTTCGAAGACCTCGGCTTCAAGGCCATGCACCCGATGCGTTCGGCGCGGATCAACCAGGCCGTCAAGCGCGCCCGGGGCAACCGCAAGGAAATCGTCAACAAGATCGAAGAGTCCCTGAGCCACTGCCTGGCTATCGACGGCATCGAAGGCGAAGTCAGCGGCCGGCAGAAACACCTCTACGGCATCTACAAGAAAATGCGCGGCAAGCGTCGAGCCTTCAACGAGATCATGGACGTCTATGCGTTCCGGATCATCGTCGACAAGGTCGATACCTGCTACCGCGTGCTGGGTGCTGTGCATAATTTGTACAAACCGTTGCCGGGGCGTTTCAAGGATTACATCGCGATTCCCAAGGCCAACGGCTATCAGTCGCTGCACACCACGCTGTTCGGCATGCACGGCGTACCGATCGAAATCCAGATCCGTACCCGTGAAATGGAAGAGATGGCCAACAACGGCATCGCCGCCCACTGGCTCTACAAATCCAGCGGCGACGAACAACCCAAGAACACCCACGCCCGGGCCCGACAATGGGTCAAGGGTGTGCTGGAAATGCAGCAGCGGGCCGGCAACTCCCTGGAATTCATCGAAAGCGTCAAGATCGACTTGTTCCCGGACGAGGTCTACGTCTTCACGCCCAAGGGCCGGATCATGGAGCTGCCCAAGGGCTCCACGGCCGTGGACTTTGCCTACGCCGTGCACACCGACGTCGGCAACAGTTGCATCGCGTGCCGGATCAACCGCCGCCTGGCGCCGTTGTCCGAACCGCTGCAAAGCGGCTCCACCGTGGAAATCGTCAGTGCCCCCGGCGCCCGACCGAATCCGGCGTGGCTTAATTTCGTGGTCACCGGCAAGGCCCGTACGCACATCCGTCACGCCTTGAAGCTGCAGCGCCGCTCCGAATCCATCAGCCTGGGCGAACGCCTGCTGAACAAGGTGCTGAACGGGTTCGACAGCTCCCTGGACAAGATTCCGGCCGAGCGTGTGCAACTGATGCTCAACGAGTACCGCCTCGAACTGATCGAGGATCTGCTCGAGGACATCGGCCTGGGCAACCGCATGGCCTACGTCGTCGCCCGTCGCCTGCTGGGTGAAGGCGAACAGCTGCCAAGTCCTGAAGGCCCTCTGGCGATTCGCGGTACCGAAGGCCTGGTGCTCAGCTATGCCAAGTGTTGCACACCTATCCCGGGCGACCCGATTGTCGGCCACCTGTCCGCCGGCAAGGGGATGGTGGTGCACCTGGACAACTGCCGCAACATCAGCGAAATCCGTCATAACCCGGAAAAATGCATCCAGCTCTCCTGGGCCAAGGATGTCACCGGCGAATTCAACGTCGAACTGCGGGTCGAGCTGGAACACCAGCGTGGCTTGATTGCCCTGCTGGCCAGCAGCGTCAACGCCGCCGACGGCAATATCGAGAAAATCAGCATGGACGAACGCGATGGCCGCATCAGCGTGGTCCAACTGGTGGTCAGCGTGCACGACCGCGTGCACCTGGCCCGCGTGATCAAGAAACTGCGTGCCCTGACTGGCGTTATCCGCATCACCCGGATGCGCGCATAGCTGCGCAAACAGGCCCACCCATTACAAGGAGTCATTCATGACCAAAACCGTTATCACCAGCGACAAGGCCCCAGCCGCCATCGGCACTTATTCCCAGGCCATCAAGGCGGGCAACACCGTGTACATGTCGGGCCAGATCCCGTTGGACCCGAAGACCATGGAGCTGGTGGAAGGCTTCGAAGCCCAGACCGTGCAGGTGTTCGAAAACCTCAAGGCCGTGGCCGAGGCTGCCGGCGGTTCGTTCAAGGACATCGTCAAGCTCAACATCTTCCTCACCGACCTGAGCCACTTCGCCAAGGTCAACGAGATCATGGGCAAGTACTTCGACCAGCCTTACCCTGCCCGCGCCGCCATTGGCGTAGCAGCCCTGCCAAAGGGCGCGCAGGTTGAGATGGACGCCATCCTGGTCATCGAGTAATAAGGCCGGCGCAGCCCCCTCCCGCTGCGCCGTTTTCGTTCTGAAAGGATTCCACCATGCGCAAAGCGCTTGCTTTCTCGCTGGTCGCCCTGCTTTTGGGCGGCTGCGCCAGCGACCCTGCCGACCGTGACATCAGCGGCACCTGGATCAACCAGGCAGCCATCGACGCTGCCGCCAAAGGCGGCCCGCTTCGCGAGGCGCTGCAGGGCTATGGCCCGAACCTGGAATGGGACGTCAACACCCGGGCTGGCCAGGCGCGCTATACCAACGGCTTTGAAAATGTCGAAGGCAAGTTGCTGGGCGAAGAAGATGGCGCGTGGAAAGTCGATTTCTACGGCAGCTCCGCCAGCGAACTCAAGCGCGACGGCAACCAACTGAGCCAGGCCGCCACCGAGAACGAACCGCAGCAGATGTTCGACCGCGCGTCAGGCCAGGTGCCCGAAGGCGCGCCCCTCGGCGCCAGTTTCGAGCGAGCGCTGTATGCCGCCTACCTAGGGGGCACCTGGAACATCGCCAGCGGCCCCGGCCAAGGCGCCAGCGTGCAATTCCAACCCGACGGCCAGGTCAGCGGCCTACCGGGCGCCGATCGGTACGCCTTGTGCCTGGCGGGCGACTGCGCCTCCATGAGCGGCGGCAACGACAACATCTGGCTGCAACAGAACGGCCAGGGCAACACCTGGATCTTTGCCCGCGACGGCAAGAAGCTGGAAATTTTCCAGACCGTCAACGCAGCGCTGGCCGATGAAATGCCATCGTTCACGCCGGGTACCCGGCAATGGCTGCTGGAAAAGCAATAACCCCCCTGTGGGAGCGAGCTTGCTCGCGAAATGCGGTGGACCTGTGCCGATGATGTTGGCTGGCCTGCCGTCATCGCGAGCAGGCTCGCTCCCACATTGGTATCCGGATAGGCCCAAGTTCCAGCTTCGCAACCATTCCCCTGTGGGAGCGAGCTTGCTCGCGATAGCGGTGGACCTGTGCCGATGATGTTGGCTGGCCTGCCGTCATCGCGAGCAGGCTCGCTCCCACATTGGTATCCGGATAGGCCCAAGTTCCAGCTTCGCAATCATTCCCCTGTGGGAGCGAGCTTGCTCGCGATAGCGGTGGACCTGTGCCGATGATGTTGGCTGGCCTGCCGTCATCGCGAGCAGGCTCGCTCCCACATTGGTATCCGGATAGGCCCAAGTTCCAGCTTCGCAACCATTCCCCTGTGGGAGCGAGCTTGCTCGCGAAATGCGGTGGACCTGTGCCGATGATGTTGGCTGGCCTGCCGTCATCGCGAGCAGGCTCGCTCCCACATTGGTATCCGGATAGGCACAAGTTTCAGCTTCGCAACCATTCCCCTGTGGGAGCGAGCTTTGAGGCGTCAGGAAGTCAGCAGCGCCCTTCCAGAATCGCCGCATACCCCTCGCGAAAACTCGGATAACGCGGCGTCCAGCCCAACGCCTTTGCCCGGGCATTGCTGCAGCGCTTGCTGCCGGCCCGGCGGACGCTGGCGTTTTCGGCCCATTGGGTGACACCCAGGTAGTCGCGAAGCCAGCCCACCACCTCGGCCAGCGCGGCGGGAGCGTCGTCGACGCCGATGTAGCAATCTTCCAAGGGCTTTCCCTGGCGATCGGCTTCCAGCAGGAAGGCCAGCAGGCCCGCCGCGTCGTCGGCGTGGATGCGGTTGGCGTACAGGGGCGGGTCTTCCACCACGCTATAACCCTGGCGCACCTGGCTCAGCAGCCATTCGCGGCCCGGGCCGTAGATGCCGGTCAGGCGCACGCGGCTGGCGGGGATGCCGCTGTCCAGCGCCACTTGCTCGGCTTCAAGCATCAGCCGGCCGGAGTAGCCACCGGCCACGGTGGGCGAGGTTTCATCGACCCATTCCCCCGCTTGCTGCCCATACACACTACTGCTGGACACAAACAGCAGGCGCTTGGGCCGCTGCCCATGCTGCTTCAACCAGCTCAACACATGCTGCAACCCTTCTATGTAAGCCGCTCGATAACCCGCTTCGTCATGCTCGGTGGCGGCCGCGCTGTACACCAGATAATCCAGCGACCCGGTGGGCCAATCGGCAGGACATTGCTCGCTGAACAAATCGCCCGCCACCCCAGCAACCCCGGCCGGCAGGTGCGAAACCGTGCGTCGCAAGCCATAGACTTGCCAATGTTCGGCCAATAACTGGCTGGCCAGGCGGCCGCCGATATCACCGCAGCCGGCGATCAAAACAGAAGGCGCGGACATTAAAATCTCCTCTGATAAAGGCGCAGACTAGCCCTCGGAAGGGACAAGCGGCTAGCAATGCAGGAAAAAAAGTTACTGTATTACTTTTGTTAACAAGAATTACTTGCAATAATGCTCGCCACTTTTGTTCTCGGCCCACGAGGCCTGGAAGAACATCAACCTTCTTTTTCTCTCAGGTCCGGCCAGCATGAAACGCTCTCTATCCTCCGCTTCGCCAACCAACCGACCTCGCGCCTGGAGCGCAGTGGCAGCCCTGCTGCTCAGCCTGCTGCTGGCGCCCGTCGTCGCGTTCGCCGATGCACAGACGCCCGCCACGACACCGGCCACCGCCCCTGCCGCAACGGCCCCGGCACCTGCCGACGCTGGCGCACCCGTTGCCACGCCGGTGGCCACCGACCCGGCCCAGCCCGTCGAAGCCAGCGCCGCAGACGCGCCGCAAGTGCTCGAGGCCGACAACTCCTTGGGCATGGCCCACGACCTGTCGCCATGGGGCATGTACCAGAACGCCGACATCATCGTGAAGATTGTCATGATCGGCCTGGCCATCGCCTCGATCATCACCTGGACCATCTGGATCGCCAAAGGCTTCGAGCTGCTGGGGGCCAAGCGTCGCTTGCGCGGTGAAATCGCCGCCCTGAAAAAAGCCACCACCCTCAAGGAAGCCAGCGCCAGCGCCGCGAAAGAAGGCACCCTCGCCAACCTGCTGGTGCACGACGCGCTCGAAGAGATGCGCCTGTCGGCCAACAGCCGTGAGAAGGAAGGCATCAAGGAGCGCGTGAGCTTCCGCCTCGAACGCCTGGTTGCCGCCTGTGGCCGCAACATGAGCAGCGGCACCGGCGTGCTCGCCACCATTGGTTCCACCGCGCCGTTCGTCGGCCTGTTCGGCACCGTGTGGGGCATCATGAACAGCTTCATCGGCATCGCCAAGACCCAGACTACCAACCTCGCCGTAGTGGCCCCCGGCATCGCCGAAGCCCTGCTGGCGACCGCACTCGGTCTGGTGGCAGCGATCCCGGCCGTGGTCATCTACAACGTCTTCGCCCGCTCCATTGCCGGCTACAAGGCCCAGGTCTCCGACGCCTCGGCTGAAGTCCTGCTGCTGGTCAGCCGCGACCTCGACCACCTGCCGCCCGAGCGCGGCTCGCAACCGCACATGGTGAAAGTGGGGTAATCGGCCATGGGCCTGCATTTGAAAGAAGGCGCAGACGACGATCTGGCCGAGAACCACGAAATCAACGTCACGCCGTTCATCGACGTGATGCTGGTGCTGCTGATCATCTTCATGGTGGCCGCCCCGCTCGCCACCGTGGACATCAAGGTTGATCTCCCGGCCTCGACGGCCAAGCCATCGCCACGGCCGGAGAAACCGGTGTTCCTGAGCGTCAAGGCCGACCAACGCCTGTTCCTGGGCGAAGACGAGGTCAAGACCGAAAGCCTCGGCGCGACCCTCGACGCCAAGACCCAAGGCAAGAAGGACACGACGATCTTCTTCCAGGCCGATAAAGGCGTGGACTACGGCGACCTGATGAACGTGATGGACGCCCTTCGCAGCGCCGGATACTTGAAGGTCGGCCTGGTCGGACTCGAGACGGCGCCCAAGAAATGATCACGACGCGCCAAAAGCTGACGCGTTACAGCGGTAGCCTGGCCGTGGTGCTGGGCGTGCATGCGCTCGCCATCGCGCTGGCGCTGAACTGGACGTCACGCCCACCCATCGAATTGCCACCCCAGGCCATGATGGTCGAGCTGGCGCCGGTTCCAGCCCCGCCACCGCCTGCACCGCCGAAAGTCGTCACACCGCCGCAGCCTCCTGAACCGGTGGAAGAACTGCCGTTGCCTAAACTCGCCGAAGCAGAGAAGCCGGAGATTTCCATACCCAAACCGGTCAAGCCCAAGCCAAAGCCACAACCGCCCAAACCCAAGCCTGTGGAGAAAAAGCCGGAGCCGCCGAAGGAAACCCCGTCGGAGAAAAAGCCCAGCGACACTCCGCCGACCCCGGCACCGACCGAGAAATCCGCGCAACCGGCCCCTGGCCCGTCCCCAGCGCAATCGGCGGCCAAGGCCAATTGGCAGGGCACGCTGCTGGCGCATCTGGGCAAGTACAAAAAGTACCCGCTCCGGGCCCAGCAGATGAACAAGGAAGGCATGAACCGCCTGCGCTTCGTGGTGGATGCCGAAGGCAACGTGTTGTCATTCGAACTGGTGGGCAGCTCCGGTACGGATTCGCTGGACCGGGCCACCTTGGAAATGATCCGCAAAGCCCAACCGCTGCCCAAGCCACCGGCGGAGCTGCTGACTAACGGCACTATCGAACTGACGGCGCCGTTTGTGTATTCCATCGAGAAGCGTCGGCGCTGACCGAACCTGGCAACTCGGTAGCAGGTGAATCCTGTGGCGAGGGAGCTTGCTCCCGCTGGACTGCGCAGCAGGCCCTGGCCCGATCAACACGATCTGCCTGATGCAGCGCATTCGCTGGTTTTGGGGCCGCTTCGCGGCCCAGCGGGAGCAAGCTCCCTCGCCACAATAAGTACAACCGACAGAAAGGCATCGAAAGATGCCTTTTTCATACCCGGCAACGACCCAGCAGACATTGGACAGTGTCACACCGCGCCTCCACTCTGATAACGTGCGTCTATCGATTGCAGCCGGTATGCTTGGCTCGCAACTTCATGGACGCTTGCTATGACCCTCACAGAATTACGCTACATCGTCACCCTCGCCCAAGAACAGCATTTCGGCCATGCGGCCGAGCGTTGTCATGTCAGCCAGCCGACGCTGTCGGTGGGTGTGAAAAAGCTTGAAGACGAGCTCGGTGTGCTGATTTTCGAGCGCAGCAAAAGCGCCGTGCGCCTGACCCCGGTCGGCGAAGGTATCGTTGCCCAGGCGCAAAAAGTCCTGGAACAAGCCCAAGGCATCCGCGAACTGGCTCAGGCCGGCAAGAACCAGCTGACCGCCCCGTTGAAAGTCGGTGCGATCTACACCGTCGGCCCGTACCTGTTCCCGCACCTGATTCCGCAATTGCACCGGGTTGCCCCGCAGATGCCGTTGTACATCGAAGAAAACTTCACCCATGTGCTGCGTGACAAACTGCGCAACGGCGAGCTGGACGCGATCATCATCGCCCTGCCGTTCAACGAAGCCGACGTCCTGACCCTGCCGCTCTACGACGAGCCGTTCTACGTCCTGATGCCGGCCCAGCACCCCTGGACCCAGAAAAAAACCATCGACGCCGCCCTGCTCAACGACAAGAGCCTGCTGCTGCTCGGCGAAGGCCATTGCTTCCGCGACCAGGTGCTCGAAGCCTGTCCGACCCTGACCAAGGGCAGCGAAGGCGCCAAGCACACCACGGTGGAATCCAGCTCCCTGGAGACCATCCGCCACATGGTCGCCTCAGGCCTGGGCATTTCGATCCTGCCGCTGTCGGCGGTGGACAGCCATCACTACGCCCCTGGCGTGATCGAAGTCCGCCCGCTGACGCCGCCCGTGCCGTTCCGCACCGTGGCCATCGCCTGGCGCGCCAGCTTCCCGCGGCCCAAGGCCATCGAGATCCTCGCTGACTCGATCCGCCTGTGTTCCGTGGCCAAGCCGCCCACTGCCAAGTAAGCCGATGTCATGACTGAGCTGTCGAAGGTGCCGGTCACGACACTCAAGGGTGTCGGTGAAGCCATGGCCGAGAAGCTGGCCAAGGTTGGCCTGGAGAACCTCCAGGACCTGCTGTTCCACCTGCCGCTGCGTTATCAGGATCGCACCCGCGTGGTGCCCATCGGCCATTTGCGTCCCGGGCAGGACGCGGTGATCGAAGGCACCGTCAGCGGCGCAGACGTAGTCATGGGCCGCCGTCGCAGCCTCGTGGTGCGCCTGCAGGACGGCACCGGCGGGCTCAGCCTGCGCTTCTATCACTTCAGCAATGCACAAAAGGAAAGCCTCAAGCGTGGCACCCGCGTGCGCTGCTACGGGGAAGCGCGGCCTGGGGCGTCCGGGCTGGAGATCTATCATCCGGAATACCGCGCCATCACCGGCGACGAGCCGCCGCCTGTGGATGAAACCCTGACCCCGGTCTATCCCCTCACCGAAGGCCTGACCCAACAACGCCTGCGCCAGCTCTGCCAGCAAACCCTGACCCTGCTGGGCCCCAGCAGCCTGCCCGACTGGCTGCCCACGGAACTGGCCCGGGATTACCACCTGGCGCCGCTGGCCGATGCGATCCGCTACCTGCACCATCCGCCGGCCGATGCCGATGTCGACGAACTTGCCCTCGGCCATCACTGGGCCCAGCACCGCCTGGCGTTCGAAGAACTGCTGACCCATCAGCTGTCGCAACAACGCCTGCGCGAAAGCCTGCGCTCCCTGCGCGCCCCGGCCATGCCCAAGGCCAAGGATCTGCCCGCCCGTTACCTGGCCAACCTGGGCTTCGCGCCCACCGGCGCCCAGCAGCGGGTCGGCAACGAAATTGCCTACGACCTGAGCCAGCCCGAGCCGATGCTGCGCCTGATCCAGGGCGACGTCGGCGCCGGCAAGACCGTGGTCGCCGCCCTCGCCGCGCTCCAGGCCCTGGAAGCGGGGTATCAAGTAGCGCTGATGGCGCCTACCGAGATCCTCGCCGAACAGCATTTCATCACCTTCAAGCGCTGGCTCGAACCCTTGGGCATCGAAGTTGCCTGGCTGGCCGGCAAGCTCAAGGGCAAGAACCGTATAGCTGCCCTGGCGCAGATCGCCGAAGGCGCACCGATGGTGGTCGGCACCCACGCGTTGTTCCAGGACGAAGTGCAATTCAAGAACCTGGCGCTGGCGATCATCGACGAACAGCACCGCTTCGGCGTGCAACAGCGCCTGGCCCTGCGGCAGAAAGGCGTGGGCGGACGGATGTGTCCTCATCAATTGATCATGACCGCCACGCCGATCCCGCGGACCCTGGCCATGAGCGCCTACGCCGACCTCGACACCTCGATCCTCGACGAGCTGCCCCCCGGCCGCACCCCGGTCAACACCGTGCTGGTCACCGACACCCGCCGAGTGGAAGTGATCGAGCGCGTGCGCAGCGCCTGTGCCGAAGGACGGCAGGCCTACTGGGTGTGCACGCTGATCGAAGAGTCGGAGGAGCTGACCTGCCAGGCCGCCGAAACCACCTATGAAGACCTCACCGCCGCCCTCGGCGAGTTGAAGGTCGGGCTGATCCACGGCCGCATGAAACCCGTCGAAAAAGCCGCGGTCATGGCCGAGTTCAAGGCCGGCGCCCTGCAGCTGCTGGTCGCCACCACGGTGATCGAGGTCGGGGTCGATGTACCTAATGCCAGCCTGATGATCATTGAGAACCCCGAGCGGCTGGGCCTGGCGCAGTTGCATCAGTTGCGCGGGCGCGTGGGTCGGGGCAGCGCCGCCAGCCATTGCGTCTTGCTGTATCACCCGCCGCTGTCGCAGATCGGCCGCCAGCGGCTGGGCATCATGCGCGAAACCAACGACGGCTTCGTCATCGCCGAAAAAGACCTCGAACTGCGCGGCCCCGGTGAAATGCTCGGCACACGCCAGACCGGTCTGCTTCAATTCAAGGTAGCCGACCTGATGCGCGACGCCGATCTGCTCCCCGCCGTACGCGACGCCGCCCAGGCTTTGCTGGAACGCTGGCCCGACCACGTTAGCCCGCTGCTGGATCGCTGGCTGCGTCATGGACAGCAATATGGCCAAGTGTGAGCATGCTCTCAGTTTCCGGGCACACCTGCCCGGCAAGCTGGTTATACTGCTGAACTTGTAGGAAAACGGATACAGACCATGACTGACGCTGCCCTCGTCCCAGAATCCCCGCACGCTCCGTCTGTTATTCGGCTGCTGCTCGAAAAACTGGGCATCGCCTTTGACGAAGTGCTTGATCGGTCGGGCTTGAACCCTGCTCGCAAAGTGCAAGCTGTCCTGCTGCACGACGCCGTTGGCGCGCTCATGGTGCTGTTTCCCCAAAGCCAGCTGCTGGACCTCAACCGCCTCGCCGAACTCACCGGGCGAAAACTCACGGCGGTGCCTACCGACCGCCTGGAGCGTATGCTCGGCAAACACAGTCTGAGTCTGCTGCCCGGCCTGCCCGCGCTGACCAGCTCCCCCTGCCTGTACGAAGAAAGCCTGCTGCGCGAGCCGAAACTGCTGATCAACTCCGGCGAGCCGGGGCTGCTGCTGGAAGTCACCAGCGAGGCCTTCAAGACCATGCTCACCAAGGCCAGCGCCGCGACGTTCGGCGAAGCCGTGAGCAACATCACCCCCAACCTGGACCGCCCGCACGACGACCGCGCGGAAATCACCCAGGCCGTCCAGGCGTTTACCGCCCGGCGCATCCAGCAACGGCTGGAAGAAACCATCGAGATTCCGCCCCTGGCCGAAACCGCCCAGAAAATCATCAAGCTGCGGGTCGACCCGGACGCGACCATCGATGACATCACCGGCGTCGTCGAAACCGACCCGGCCCTGGCCGCACAAGTGGTGAGCTGGGCGGCGTCGCCGTACTACGCCTCGCCGGGCAAGATTCGTTCGGTGGAAGACGCCATCGTGCGGGTGCTGGGCTTCGACCTGGTGATCAACCTGGCGCTGGGCCTGGCCCTGGGCAAGACCCTGAGCCTGCCCAAGGACCACCCGCAACACACCACCCCGTACTGGCACCAGTCGATCTATACCGCTGCTGTCATTGAAGGCCTGACCCGCGCCATGCCGCGCGCCCAGCGCCCTGAAGGCGGCCTGACCTACTTGTCCGGCCTGTTGCATAACTTCGGCTACCTACTACTGGCCCACGTGTTCCCACCGCACTTCTCGCTGATCTGCCGGCACCTGGAAGTCAACCCGCACCTGTGCCACAGCTACGTGGAACAGCACCTGCTCGGCATCAGTCGTGAGCAGATCGGCTCATGGTTGATGCGCTACTGGGACATGCCCGACGAACTGGCCACCGCCCTGCGCTTCCAGCACGACCCGCACTATGACGGCGAATACGCGGCTTACCCGAACCTGGTGTGCCTGGCCGTGCGCCTGCTGCGCTCGCGCGGGATCGGTTCCGGTCCGGACGAGGAGATTCCCGATGCTCTGCTCGAGCGCATAGGGCTGTCTCGGGACAAGGTCAATGACGTGGTCAGTAAAGTGCTCGAAGCCGAAGCGCTGCTGCGCGAACTGGCTTCGCAGTTCAGCCACTGACCACCGGCTGATCGATGAGCTTGTGGTGAGGGAGCCACCGCCACGTCTTCGACGCTGCGCTGTCGCGCAGGGAACTAGAACGACGTCCACGAGATATCTGTTTTTGATCGTTCCCACGCTCCGCGTCACGTTTCAGAAGCGGAGCGCTCCTGTTCCCCTAGCGGCATGCAGGGGAACAGGAGCGATAAGGATGTCATTCAAGCCCGTCTTTCTGACGGAGCATAGCCCGCGTCGCGTATAACTAACCCAGATAGCGAAGGACCCAATTGTTATTTCTGTCAAAGCCCGAACCGCTTATAACGATTCGTCTATCATCCATGTCTGCCATATCTGACGGGGGTCTAGACCCGTCAGGCCCAGCATAAACAACAAAGCCTTGCCCGTCGTTGAATTCCGAATCTAAAGTGCCATCATCACGATAACAAGCGGTCAGCGTACCACCGTCATGCAACTCATTGCTCCCAAATCCGACAGCGATTATTGAACCATCATTACGCGCATTGCAGTTGGACCACCAAAAACTCCCGTAAGAAAACTTAGAGTACAGCGGTTGTCCTTCGTTAAATAGCGGATCGTAATACCCATCACCGTCGAGCACCACCATAAAGCCGCTGTAATTCCCGCCACTAGCAACATAGCCCGCCAGTACTATTCTTTCAGTCCCATCTTGCCTCATATTCACTGCAACATGGCCGAGCCTGGAGTCGGCATTTGTGGGAATTACTACTGGCGCACCATTGTTGAAGCCCGCATCCGGACTACCTGAATTATCAAAGCGTACTATAAACGCCCCCCGATACGTATCATCGCCATATACGCCAGTTGCCACCACGCGTCCATCCGACTGAACGGCGAATCCTCCGCGCAAAAGCCACTGATATTCGACGCCAGGAAGTTCGACAATTGCTCTGCCCCCATTAAAATTTTCATCAAAAGAACCATCGGACTTCAGGCGATTCACCACAACCCTGGCTCGCCCAAAGAAATCAATCTCGTCGATTAAAACTATGTTGCCGACTGGATCTTCTAACGCAGAGTACCGCCTTCCTCCCTGCGCTCTTCCTAATGGTTCATCATTTACTTGCAGGCTTCCAGCCCCTTCGCTTTGTTGCGAACGATTCCAGCCTAAAATCCTAACCACACCGTTATTTCCGAAGGTGGTATTGAAAGTACCGTCCGAGCGCAACTTTATTATTATGCTATATACATTTCCATTTTCCGGGTATCTAAAGCGAACCAGAGCTCCTCCATCCGCAAGGGCATTAATACCACTCAAAGCCTCACCTGACATAAAAGGTAGCTCAGTGTAACCGGCTCCCGAATCACCGAAATTGGTATCGAGTGTCCCGTCTTCATTTAAACGAACAACCACCACCGGCGCCCTTACTCCTAATAACGGCATGATAGCAAGCAGCTTATTGTCCGGAAGAGCGCAAAGCGCCGGCACGTTGTTTGCGCTGATTTCCGGTATCGGAACGAGGAGTACTCCATCGGTGCCAAAAGATGGATCAAGGGTGCCTGGCTTTAAATTTTTGCTTGGAGTAATCATGGCATTGCTTCCACTAAAAATGATGTCCACATTGACATCAAACCAATGAAAACCTAAACCAAGCACTTACACACCTGTCAGAGTTAACAGTTCGATTTCTTTAATCGGAATAAAAATTCATTTAATGAGCGTAATTCCTCATTAAGGCTTCGGCTTGGCCTTCCTCGGCTTCAAATACTTGGTCAGCCCCTGGAACCAGATCACCAGCGCCGGGTTGCCCTTGATCTGAATCGACTGGTCCTGGATCCCCGTCATGAATGCCAATTGCTTGTTCTTGGCCTGCATCGTGGCGAAGCCATAGGCGGCGTCCTTGAAGGCGATGGAGAATGCCGGGGTCGGGTAGGTGCCGGACTGGCTGGTGATGCGCTGGTCTTTCACGGTGAAATGCCGGGCGACTTTGCCGTCCAGGGTTTGCAGTTGGAACACCAACTCTTTATCGCCCAACTGTTGCTGGAACGCCGGATTGCTTCGACTGGCCTTGCCCATCAACCACCCCAGCATCCACAGCAGAAAACGAAATTTCATGGGCACCGCCTCGTGAGAAAAAGATGAATGGCGGGCAGTTTAGCGATTCCTCGGCGGAACGCCATCATCGGATCGCTTTAGCGGAAGATGAATGTTTTTTCTTGCATGATGACTGCTAAGTCACGTTTTAGCGGCGGGTGATTGCGGCTTTCGTTGGCCTTCAGGATCCTCGGACATTTCCTTCAAAACGCTGGGCTGTTCATGAACTAGGCAGGCCTCTGAAGCGCGGCTAACCTCTGTTCGTCATCGCAAAAAACGGTGACACGGACGTGCAAGTCCGGTACATATCGGCGCGCAACTGCTATGGCGGCTGTGCGTGGGAGACTCTCAAGGTCTGCCGGGGTCCGATATGCCCGGTCTTGCACACCTACGCACGGCTGCCACCTTAATTCGGTGCAACGAACGGTGGCAGCTTTCTTTAAAATACATATCGGGATACATCTATGTTCAAGGTCACTCCTAATCCGCCACAAAGCGGCCACAAATCCCGCGTCCAAGCGCAGGAAGAAAAAAAGCTCGAAGACGCCGCCACCCGCGCCCTCGACTACTACCTCAACCCCCAACCCTCCCCGCCCGAACCCGACAAAAACCAGCTCTTCATCGTCTCGCCCCACATCGACACCGAAACCCTGCTGGCCAACGCCTCCGAAGACCTGCTCTCCATCAGCACCATCGCCGCCGACCTGGCCGACGACGTCGACGACTCACGCCGCTGCGTAGCCCTGGCGATCAGTCGCATGGCCGATGGGGTTCAGTTGCTGGTTGAGCGGGCGTTGGATGATCTCGAAAACAAGGGAATGGCGGCGCCTGACGCCAAGGGGTAGCGCTGGCATTGATGCAAGCTGAGCCGACGCCATCGCGAGCAAGCTCGCTCCCACAATTGGATTGGGTACAACCGCAGGAGATAGGCCGGCTACCAGGCCGTCTTCGCGAGCAAGCTCGCTCCCCACAATTGGATTGGGTACAACCGCAGGAGATAGGCCGGCTACCAGGCCGTCTTCGCGAGCAAGCTCGCTCCCCACAATTGGATTGGGTACAACCGCAAGAGATAGGCCGGCTACTAGGCCGCCTTCGCGAGCAGGCTCGCTCCCACAAGTGGATCGGAGTACGACCGGGAGAGCCAGGTCGGCTATAAGGCCGCCTCGCGGCGGACGTTGATCTCGGCGCCCCGTTAACCACGATGGCCGAACGTAGGTATTGCGCAGTGGGCATCCCGGCATGGATGCCGGGATAGCCGCGCTGGGCCAGGGATGGCCCTTCGCGGCGGCCCACGGAGCAATGCCTACGTTCGGGCATGCCGAGCCCTAGCGAGGCACCGAGTGGTGGGGCACAAGCGCTTTGGTTACTTTCGCGCTTTTCGAAAGTGACCCGCTGTAAGAGCGGAACCCTAAGCAGCCGTTACCGCAGCAACGGATATGTACCCCCCACAAAACAACCTCAATCAAACATTCGGGCAAGGAACCGGTGCCCAGTCGCCCAGGTCCGGGTTTTTGCACATGCTGTTGACCTGAGTGGTACCGGCACTGGCAACCTGCTTGCTTTCATCCTGCTTCACCTTGGCGGTCTGCAGGGTTTTCTCAGTGGTCACCGCCTCTTTCGGCACCACTGGCAGGTCTTTCTTCTTGGCCGGTTGTACGATCTTGTTCTTTTTCTTGGTGCTGGTCTGAGCCACGACCGGCGTGGTGTCAGCAGTGGCCACGGTCACCACATCAGTACGCTGCACACCCACCTGCTGCAGGTCTTTCTCATAGGCCTGGGTGTAGTTGTTCAGATCTTCCGAGGCCTTGCCGTTGACCGCGACAATCAGGTCGTTCGACTCTTTCAGGCCGGAGACGATTTCTGCCAGGCGCTTGCGGCCTTCAGTATCGTTGACGGTCTTGGCCTTGCGGTCGGCAACCAGTTTGCTGAACGCATTCTGGTAGCACTGCTGCGAAGTCTTCGCGTAGGCGGTGCTGCGGTCGATGTCGGAGACGCTTTTGTTGACGTCGGTAGCGTAGGAAGCGATGCGCTGGTTGTCATCGGCGATCTGCTTCTGGCGCTCGGTGTAGTAACCGGCGGCACCACCGGCCAGGGCGCCGCCCGCAGCACCGATGGCGGCGTTGCGACCACGGTCTTCCTTGTCGGCGGTCAGGGCGCCCAGCAGCGCACCGCCGACCGCGCCGACGGCCGCGCCGGTGACAACCGACTTGGTCATGTTGCCTTCGGTGGAGCGCAGGTGCTGCACCGGCTCGTAGCAGTTAGGGTAGTACTCGACCTTGGTGCTCGAGGCGACCTTGGAAGTCGGCGACGTGGCGCAGCCGGTCAGTACGGTGCTGAAGCCGACAGCGACCATCAGCAAGTGACGCTTGGAACCCGAAGCAAAAGGTTTACGGGAGAAAAGCATAGTTGTGTTCTCGTTTAAGTTTTGACCAGCTCAGCGCGGCGCCATCGCCGCCTGAGTCCCTTCCAAGCTCGCTGACAACGAATGCTCAAGACCGCTGAGCACTCGATGCGAGCAATTCCTTCAATATCGCCGCCGGGTCGGCTCGTTTTTGCTGACGATAGTCCCCGACGTGACGAACGAATAACGTTGCGCGCGCCACGAGGCTCTTGCCCAGTACCGGCTTGCGCTCCAATTCTTCCTTGATGCGTTGAAACTGCGCCTGGATCACGGCATCGGTGTAGCGCGTGCCGGTGGCCAGGTTGTCGATATAAATCGCCACCGCGCCATCGAGCGCACTGCGACCGTTGTCGATGGCCGTGGCAAACAGCTGGGCGCTGGCCTCGTCCTTGGCGTCCAGGGCCACCTGCCGACTGTTCTGCAGATTGGTCAGGCGAATGTTGTAGTTGTTGACGGTCTCGGCCACCAGGGCCGAGGACTGAATCAGGTTGCCCGCCGCTTCCTCGCGCTGCTGGGCGATGAGCGAGACGTTGCGCTTGAGCTCTTCGTTGACCAGCCCCAACTCAGCTTGCAGGCGCGGGTCGACGCTGGCGGCGATGATGCTGTCCAGGCGCTTGGTCGGGTCGTCGGCGTCGTCGATGGCATCGGTCAGGGACGCGAGGCGACCTTCTTTCTGCCATTGGGCGAACAGTTCCTTGTAGCGCGAACGCGGCGCCGACAAGGCCCCGACTGCCACGCGAAAACCGGTGGTTTCGTTGCTTTGTTCGGTGCCGTCGGCGGCGAACAACGGGTACTCGCGGCGCATCCCGGTGAACAGCGTGCCCTCGCCTTCCAGGTAGTTGCCGCCCTTGACCACGAAGCCGCCATAGGCGCCCTGACGGCGACCGGCGTGCACCAACTGGAAGGATTCCTGGACCATTTCAGCCGCATTGCCAACCACGTCGAACAGACCAATGGGGTTCGGCAGCTTGGTGCCGATGGGCATCAACCGCGCCGCCTGGCCGGTGCCGCCAGCGACTTGGTTGAACACCGCCCAATCGGCCAACGGCCCGTCACTTTCACTGCCTTCCAGGCGCCGGGGAAACAGGCGCCCTTCCAGGTCCTGACGGCTCACGGCCTGCCCGCCACGGGCGGCGAACTCCCACTCGACTTCCGTCGGCAAGCGCACGAAACCCAACCCGCCGTCTTCGGCAGAAGAGCCGCGGCCACTGACCGGCAACAGGTCCTTGTGGTGTTTCATCAGCCAGGCGCTGTACACCGCCGAGAAGCGCTCCGCCTCGAACTTCGACAGCTTCACCTTAGGCAAACGCCCGGCCACGCCTTGGGGCAGCTCGGCTTGCAGGGCCTCACAGGCCGGTGCCGGTTCGCCACTGGCCAGCGATTGCGCCTGGGCCATGACCTGGGCGTACTGGCGCGCGGTGACCTCATACTTGCCGATGAAGTACAGCATCGGCTTGAGCGGGGTCTTGGCGTCGGTCTTGGGCATCAACGGCGTGATGGTTTTGTTCCAATCCTTGGGCAAATCCTTGAGGGTGAACTGGCCGTTGATGAAGTCCCGTCGGTAACCGGAAATGAACGACTGCTGGTAACCAGCCTCACCTTCGCTGAACGGATAACCGAGGCTGATTTCGCGGTCGTCCAGGGTGCCTTGGGCGAGGATGTAGACGTACCGGAACACCATTTGCCCTTCGCACGGCAGCGGCAGGCTGACGTCATCAGGCAACGGCTTGGGGTTGTCCAGCTTGTCGCTGCCTTCATCAGCCCAGGCCAGACCGGCCAGGCTCAGCGCCACGGCGGCGCCCAATAACTTATACATCGCGAATTCCTTCACAGGCCTGGATGCGCGCCACTCGCCAGCCGCCACACGCTGCCGCCACGGCACTGACGCCGAGCACGGCCAGCAAGGCCAAGGTGTAGTGACGCACGAGCAGATGGCTGGCGTACTCGCCCGGCATCTGCGCAAATAAATGATTCAGGCCCGACTGCGCCAGGCCATACAGACCGGCACTGAGCAAGGCCGCAAAGGTGGCGCTGTAGAGCGCCTGCAACACCACGAACAACAACAGCGCCGCCGTGGAAACCCCCAGCAGGCGCAACACCGACAGCTCCCGGCGCTTGCGCTCGACCGCGGCCAGGGCGCCGGCAAAAATCGCCGCGAACGCTCCGGCCAAGGCCAGCCCAGCGATGATCCAGAACACAATCGACAGGTTGCGGCTCAACGATTGCACTTGTGCGATGGTCTGGGCTTGGGTCGACACCAACAAATTCTGCCCAGCGAAATACTGCCGCAGCGGCTCGACGTCACTGAGGCGGCGCGCGTACAAGCGAAACGCCGGATACACCCGCTGCCCACTCACGCCCACCGCATCACCCGGCCAACCGAACGCGGGCACGGCACGGCCGTCGCGGTAATCCTCCGCCGTCTCCAGCAAGGCCAGCGGCGCGAACAAACCGTCCCGGGCAAAGGCTTCCAGTGGCAGCACGTGCGACACCTGAACCCGCGTGCGCTGCGCCTCGCTGCGACCGGCCACCTGGCGGCCGAAGCTGGCCTGCAACCAATCGCCCGCCTTGGCGCCGAGCTTTTCAGCGGCGGTCTGGCTGAGCACCACTTGATCCAGGCCTTGGGGCACGGGCAGGCGGTCGAGCAAGGGATCGTTGGCTGCCGTGGGGATCATTTCCACGGTGACGGCCGCCGCGTCGCTGCTCAAATCGGCGGTCGCGGCGATTTGCCGGGTACGCGGCAAGGCGAAGGCCACGTCGCTGCGCTGGGCCAATTGCTCGATGAATTCGGCACTGAAGCGGCCACCGCCCAAGGGAATGATTTCCCGGGTGGCCGGATCGTTCTGCAGGCGTTCGGTGAGGCTGCTGACCAGGCCGAATTTCAGGCCGAACAACACCAGCAACGGCGCCACCACCGCCACCAGCGCCAGCACCGAGCAGGCCGACAGCCAGGCATCGTTGCGGTAATCCTGCCAGGCCAAGGAAGCCACCAGCGCGCGGCGCATCAGCAAGCCTCCCCGAGGGTGGCGGTGACACCGCCGTCGTCGTCACGACGGCAACTGATGCGCCGCACCTGCAAACCGCTGGCACGGGCCAGCGCTTCGTCGTGGGTGGCAACGACGCAGCACACACCGTGTTCACGGGCCTGGGCTACCAGCAATTGCATGACACGCTCGGCGTTCAGCGGGTCGAGGGCGGCGGTCGGTTCATCCGCCAGCAACAGTCGCGGACCATGAGCCAGGGCCCGGGCACAGCTGACCCGCTGGCGCTGGCCGACGGACAAGTCCGCTGGTTTCTTGTCCAGTTGATCGGCAATGTCCAGTTGCCCAGCCAAGCGCGTCACGCTGCCGTCATCCTTCAAACCCAACAGTTTTCGCGACAACTCGATGTTGCCGCGCACGTCCAGGAAGCCCAACAGGCCGCCGGTTTGCAGAACATAACCCAGGTGACGACTGCGCAGCTCGGCCAAGGTGCCCTGTTGCGACCCACGCCACAATTTGGCGATGTCCAGCGGCGCATTGGCAGGGCTGAAGTCGAAGCGCCCGGCCTGATCCGGCGCCAGCACCAGCGCGAGCAAATCGAGCAAGGTGCTTTTGCCGCAGCCGCTGGGCCCGACCACCGCCAGTTGTTCACCGGCACGCAGTTGCAGCCGTGGAATCACCAGGCTGTAGCGCTGGCTGCCGGCGCCCCGGCTTTTGTGCACTGCGCTCATGTCCAGCATCACGGCAGCGTCGACAACGGAACGCGGTACAAGGCATCACCCGGCTCGGCATCGCCGAAACGCACCCAGTTCGCCAGATCGTTGTGGAAGGTTTCGTAGAGGCGGATTTTCGAATCCAGCTCGTCGATGAAGTCTTCCTGCTCGGCCACGCTCAACGACAGCCACAAATCCTGGGTCATGTTCAGCGACTTGCTGCGGTACGGCAGCCCTTCCAGGTACTCACCGAGAATCCCGCCGTCGGCCAGGTTGCCACCCTTGCGCAGCGCCGACGGGTCGCGGCTCATGTAGGCACTGGCGCTGGCGATTTCCTGGAAGAAATCCTTGGGCGAGCTCTGGGTCTTGCGGGCCGCGTCGACGATCAGCTTCAGCGATTGCTGCAGGTCGTTGAGTTGCAGCTTGGTCAGCATCACGCACACCTGGAATGCCGGCAACGCCGGGTTGGTCAGGTCGCGGTCGGCGGTCCAGGCGCTGACCAGTTGCGGCGCCTGGCTGGCGGATTTACGCCCCAAAAAGTCCATGTGCATCGCATAGCCGACGGCCGCCGATTTATCGGCCAGGCTTGGCGCGGCGCTTAGCAGCGGCACGGCTTGCGGTTTGTTGCTGCGCACCTGGTGCACCAGGTCGGCGAACACCGAACCGATTTCGTCGACACGCTCGCCGAACTTACGCACGTCGGCGCCCGGCACCGGGATGTACAAGTCACCGATCTGCGGGTTGGCGTCGGCGGTGAGGATGCGGTACTGGCTCTGGGCACCGGCGTGGGTTTTCTTGCCGGCGTCGCTGAGCAGGTGCAGGGCATAGATCTTGATCTGTTTGCCCAGCGCCGCCTGGCGCACTTCGGCCTCGTTCATTTGCGTGGCGGCAAACGGGTCGTTCTTGCGTAGGGCGCCGGCATCGGTGACCAACAGGATCAAGCGTCCGCCGTAACCGGACCAGTCCATGCCTTCGACGGCTTCCATGACGCCGGCAAATGCATCTTCGTTGAACGAATGGCTCGACACCGTGGACGCCTTGACCTGCCGCGCCAGGTCCATGAAGCGTTGCGGGTCGCGGCCCTGTTCGAGGCTGATCAGGGTCTTGGCGACGTATTCCAGGCCCGGGGTTTTCTGGGTGCTGCTGCGGAAACCCACCATGCCGAAACTGACGCTGTCCAGCTCGCCCCGCTCGGCGATGCGGGTTTGCAGTTGGTGGACCACGTCGCGCACCTGGTCGATGTAGGGCTGCATGGACACGGTGGTGTCCACCACCAGCACCACGGCGGTGCGGAATGCGTCGGCGTTGGCGGTGGTAATCGGCGTGTTGGTCGTGGTCCGCGGAGTGGTGCCAGGGTCGATGGACGCCACGTTGAGCAACTGCACCGGCTGGCCGTTCTCATCGATGCTCTCGCGGGAATCGAAGATCGGCAGCAAGTAGAACTGGTTCTGCGGCACGGCGCTGGCGGCCGGCTCCAGGGCCAGCACTTGCTGGTCGCTGGTCGGGTTCTGCTGGGCCTTGAGCAGCACGTTCTTGGCCGCTGAAGGGTTGGCCAGCAGCTTCTCCACTTCGCCGGGCTGGCGCAGGAACATCACCGGCGCACGGCCGGAACGTTCGGTGAACTTGAGCACCAGGCTTTGCTTCCAGTCGCTGACCTGGGCGGCAGGCAACCAGCCGTCGCTGCGCCCATCGGTGGCCGCGCCGACCCGCACCCACGAACTGCCGTCGAGGTCTTTGCGCTGATACACGTACAGCACGGAAAACGCCGGCAGCGCCTTGCCGGGCGCGGCGCCCGGTTCATCGGCGAGTTTCGCCCCTGGTTTGCTGAGCACCCGCTGGAACAGGGTTTTCTTGCCGGCCATCAGCAGCGGACGCTGGCCGCCGTCAGCCTCGGTCGCCACGGGAGGCTTCACCGGCGGCGCGACCGGAGGTTTGGCGGGTACTTCAGGAGTCTTCGGCCCCGACACTGGAGGCGTTTTCACCGACGACGTCGAGGCAATCGGCGGTTTCGTCTCTGGTTCAGCATCACCAGACAACCACCAATAACCCGCGCCACCCAAGGCCAGCGCCACGGCCACCGCAACGGCGGCCAGCGCGAACACCGGTCCTTTGTGTTGCTCCGAGACGCTGGGCTGCCGCGTCGGCTTCACCTCCGGCGCAAGCGGCTTGGGCGGTGGCGAAGTCGGTGCGGGCCCGGTCGGGATGTCGATGGACATCGGCGTCAATCCCGCCAAATCATCGCTCGCCGGCTTCGAAACAGGCAGCGGCAATGGCCGGATCAGCGTCGCTTCCGATTCTTGAGGCAGGTTATCCAGCGCCCGCAGCAGCGCCGCCGCGTCCGGGAAGCGCTCCGCCGGATCCTTGGCCAACAGTTTGCGCAGCACGTCCTGATAACGACCATGGTGCACCGGCAATTCCGGCAGCGGTTCGGTCAGGTGGGCCAGGGCCGTGGACAGCGCGTCGTTGCCGGTATACGGCAGTTTGCCGACGAGGATTTCGTAGAGCACCACGCCCAGGGCGTACAAGTCGGCGCGGCCATCGATGTCCTGCCCACGAGCCTGTTCCGGACTCATGTAGCTGGGAGTGCCAACGGCAAAACCGGCCTGGGTGAACTGGGTGCGGTCGTCCAGGGACTTGGCGATGCCGAAGTCCGAGAGCACCGCCGTGCCGTCGGCCCGGAACAGAATGTTGGCCGGTTTGACGTCACGGTGCACCAGGCCCAGCCCATGGGCATACCCCAGGGCCGAGGCGATCTGGCGGATGTAGGTCAGGCCCTGCTCCGGCGTCAGGCCCGCGGCGATGCGTTCCTTGAGCGTGCCGTTGGGCAGGTATTCCATCGCCATGTAGTACAGCTCACCGACATTGCCGATGTCATGGATGGTGACGGTGTGCGGGTGCGACAAGCGCGCCAGGGTCTTGCCTTCGCGCAGGAAACGCTCGCAGAACGTCGGGTCGGCGGCCAGGGCGGCGGCCATGACTTTCAACGCCACCTTGCGCTCCAGGGAGCGCTGGGTCGCCAGGTAGACACTGGCCATCGCGCCTTCACCGATCGGCCCTTCAATGTCGTAGCCCGGGATGACAATGTTCAGGGTCAAGCTCATGACGGCACCTTCACGACAACCACGGTGATGTTGTCCGGCGCGCCGCGCATCAAGCCCAGGGACACCAGGCTGCTGGCGATTTCGCCGGGCTCGTCGTGGCTCAGCACTTCGCGGATTTCCTCGTCTTCAACGGTCTTGTTCAATCCGTCGCTGCACAATAGGTAGCTGTCGCCGGGAACCAACAACAGCTCGACCAAGGCCAGGTTCAACTGCGCCTCGACGCCGATGGCCCGGGTGACGATGTTGGCCCGTGGATGCACCCGGGCTTCGGCTTCGCTGAGCAAGCCGCTGTCCTGCAGATCCTGGACGTAGCTGTGATCGCGGGAGATGCCTTCGAGTACGCCATCGCGCAGGCGATACAGGCGACTGTCACCGGCCCACAGGCACATGCCGCGCAGGTCACGGGTGGCCAGTACCACCACGGTGCTGCCCATCATGGTCACGCCACGGTTGGCGGTTTCTTCACGCACGGCGGCGTTGACCCGCAGCAGGTCGCTTTGCAGCGCCGCGACGTACTCGTCCAGCGAGCGGCCCACGGCGATGCTGCGCAGGCTGTCGACGATCAGGCTGCTGACATAGTCGCCCGCCGCGTGCCCGCCCATGCCATCGGCCACGACCCACAGGCCGTTCTCCGGCAGGTCCAGGCAAGCGTCTTCGTTGACCTGGCGGACCATGCCGACGTGGCTTTTGCTTGCAGACTTGAATGCTTTTCCGGCACTTGGACGCATCTACACAACACCCTCTTGGCCGAGCAAAAATTGGGCAAAATCGGCAGCGGCCGGCAGCCCCTGGCAGCGCATCAAACCGGGGGCGATGCGTTCCGAACCCAGCCCCCACCACAGACTCGCGCCCTCGCAGGCCGACTCGGCCAGGGCGCTCATGCGCCGCTGCGGGTCGGTGGCATCGAAGCGGTGCAGGCTGGCAAAACGGCTGCTTGGGGTGCGCGGCAGCGTCAGCGGGCTGTCCAAGGTTTCCAGCTGCGCGCTGAACGCCTCGAAGCTGGCCTCCACGTTCAATGTGCTAAGCAACAGGTTCTCCACCCGCTCAAACCATTCGTCCGCGCCGCCCACCACGGACGCAGGGTCCGCGTCGGGCTCCAGCAGCGCCGCGACGGTCAGCGGAAAATAGCGGCCGACCCGGTCGATACTCGGCATCACCACCCCAACCGCGGCGTCCGGCCCACACACGCCGGGCGCGACCATGAAGCGCCACAGCGGGCTGACCAGATAAGCATCCAGCCAACGCTCGCCAAGGCTGGTCTGGCTGGCGAGCAAACCCGCCGCCAGCCACGAGTCCCACGGGCTGATGAAGCTCTGGGGCAAGCCACGGCTGACGAAATCGCCGCGGCTGGCCAACTTTCCATAAAAGCCCGGCGTACTCATAGCCGCTCCGGCAGGCTGAAGCCGCTGAGCACCCGGCTCCTGAACGGGTTGAAGGCGCTGTTGGCCCGCAGCTCGTAAGAAGCGCTGGCGCCATCGACCCGCAGCCGCAGGTTGAAGCGATCTGGCGAGTTGCCGGCGGTCAGGTCCGATTGCTCCAGCAGCCGGAACCAGGCCCATGGCCCATCCAGGGTGATACCGGAGCGACCACTGGCGGACGGCGGCATGATCGAGATCCGCACCACGCCGATGCTGCCCGGGTTCGGCCATTGCATGGCGGTCGGGCGGCTCGGGCCGTGGTCGTAGCTCAATTGCTGGCCGTCCAGATCCAGCAGGAACTGGGTGATGGTCGAGTCCATCGCCACCGGCTTGAGTTCGAAACGCACCATGGGTTGGGTGCCACCGGAACGGAAGAACGCATCGCGGATGGTCGCCGCGCGCTGGAAGGTTTGCAGCACACCGGGGGCGATGCCGAGCTTCTGCGCAGCGCCCGGCTGCCAGCGCCAGGTCGGGGTGGAGGTGTCGACGTAGGGTTGCAGGTACTTGCGGAAGTAGTTGTCCATCACCCCGCCGACGCCGAAGAACTGACCGAAGTCATCCAGGGTCGCGTCCCGCGCACTGCCCGGCGACATCGGATAACGCCCGGCCAGGGACTGGCGGTAGATATTCACCACTTCGCTGGTCCAGGCGGCGTTCAGTTGATTGCGCACCCCGCCCATCATGCTGTTGGTGGTGGAGTTGACCACCGACTTGACCAGGCCCTGCACCAGCGGCGGCTGGCGTTCAGCGTTGAGGCTGACCCGGGTGGCAGCGGCGGTGGCCTGGTTCTTGGCTTCGCCGAGCAAGGCGTCGCCGCTGGCACCGACCATGGCGCTGACCTGCACGTACAGGGCGTTCATGTCCGCCAAGAGGCCGTCAATGGCCGCCGGTTCGCCTTCGTTTTTATTGACGATGCTGTTGAGTTCGGCGAAGTGCGCGGTGATCGGGTCATCGCTGGCCTGCGGTGCGTTTTGCGTCGCCTGCTCCTGGCCGAGCAAGCTGCCCAGGCGTTCCTTGAGCTTGTCCACACCGCCCCCCTCCGGCGCGGCTTGGGCGGCCAGCAGGCGTTCGTCCTGTTGCAGGTCGGTTTCCTTCGCCACCGCCACCAGCAGTTTTTTCAACGGCGAGGTCGGCCCGGAAATCACCCGCAGCACATCGGCGGCCTGGGCCACGCTGGTGATCGGCACGAAGTCGATATCGGCCAGCAAGGCGTCCCATTGGCGCAGATAATCCTGGAAGTACAGGCGGCGAACATCGGCGGCCAGGCTGGCAACGTTCTGCTGATCGGCCTGTTCGTGGCCCAGCACCCATTGTTCTTCAGCCAGGGTGCCGGTCTGGCTCAGGCTGGTGAGCAGGAAGCCTTGGCGGTAGCCCTTGACGGTGAAGAAGCCACTCAGGGGTTCGCCCAACGGCTTGCCGCTCTTGCGGCTGAACACCAGCGCGGCGTCACGCCCAGCGGCTTCGTTGATGCGAAAGTCCGGTACGCCCTCGGGCAGTTTCTGGCGCTTGATCCGGTCATAAACCCGCTGGGCCACGGGTAATTGTTGCAGTTGCCGGCGCAGGTCTTCGATCAGTCGCGGATCCAGGCGCGCGGTCGGCGGACGCCGCTCGAACAACGCCTGCAAATGCTCACTCAAGGCCAGGCGTTGCTCGGCCGGCAGGTCACGGGGCAGGCTGCGGTCCCAATCGAGGGCGATCCAGGCCTTGATGAAGTCGGCATCGTAGTGCTCGGTGTCGGCGAGCATCAGGTAGGCCTTCAGGCCTTCGTAGAGGAAGTCCGAATTGCCACCGCCGTGCAGTTGTTCTTCGACGCGCGTCAGCAAGCGTGGCGCGAACACGGCGATCAGCAACTTGCGGTAGACGCTACCGGACTCGGCTTCGAGCATGTCGCCCTGGTACAGGCCCAGGCCTTCGGCCCAGTCGGGGGCGTCATCGGCCAGGTGTTTCACGGCGTTGAGCAGCGGCAAGACGGCGAGTACATCCCGTTGGGCCGGGCTGAGGTTCTGCACGGTCTGGCCCAGTGGTGCGACCTTTTGATCGACCTGGGTGATGTACGCCTGGTTGGCGCGGTAGCTGATCCACCACAACGTCCCGACCACCAGCACCACGGCCACGGTGGAGGCCAGTACGCCCCGGGCGATCCACTTGCGCCGCCGCTCGACCTTGGGGTCTACGCCCACCAGCCCACGCTCGGCAAAGGCCACGGCGGTGAAGAGTTTTTCGATGAAGTAGCTGCGTCCGGTGCCGGTCTGGCGCGCCAGGTGCTGACGGTCCAGGTTCATGCTCTGGGCCATGGAGCCGATCAAGCGATCAATCGGGCTGCCTTCCTGAGTGCCGCTGGTGAAATACACGCCACGCAGCAACACGCGCTCTTCGAAGGCGTTGGGTTTGAACACGCCCTCGAGGAAACTTTGCAGGCAATCTTTCAGCGCGCCGAACTGCTGCGGGAAGCCATAGATCAGATCGCGCCGCGCCGGGTCGCGCTCTTGCTGCAAGCGTTCCACCAGGCGGTCATTGAGGCGTTGCTCAAGGCCGGTGAATTCGCTTTGCAGGTGCGCCAGCGGGCTGTCGTTGCCCTTGCCATCGTCCAGGGTGAAGGTCATGCCCCAGACCTGGGCGCGTTCTTCCTTGCTCAGGGTGTCGAAAAACTCCATGAACCCGGGCACCAAGTCGAGCTTGGTGAGCATCAGGTAGATCGGAAAGCGCACGCCCAACTGGGTGTACAACTCCTGGATCCGCAACCGGATCGCCGCGGCATGGGCGGCGCGCTCGGCGTCGCTGCCCAGCAGCAGGTCGGACAGGCTGATGGCGATGAAGGCACCGTCAATCGGGCGACGGGCCCGCTGTTTTTTCAGCAGACCAAGGAAGCCCAGCCACGCGGCCTTGTCGACGGTCGCGTCGCTGTCCTGGGTGGTGTAGCGCCCGGCGGTGTCGAGCAGGACGGCCTGATCGGTGAACCACCAATCGCAATTGCGCGTGCCGCCCACGCCGCGTACCGCACCGGCGCCCAGTTGCGCGGCCAGGGGAAAATGCAGCCCGGAGTTGACCAGCGCGGTGGTCTTGCCCGAACCCGGCGGGCCGATGATCACGTACCACGGCAGTTCATAGAGATTGCGCCGCTCGTCACCGCCCAGCTTGGCTTTCTTGAGCAGGGCCAGGGCTTCGTCCATGCGCTGGCGCAGAGTTTCGAGTTCCTCGGCGGTGGCGATGCTGGTCGGGTCAGGCGGCGTTTGCGCGGCCAGGCTGCGCATGACTTCGGCGGCCTGGCGACGGGCCTGGATGATGCGAAACACCCGGTAGGCGATCCACACCGCGAACACCAGGATGATCAACGCCCAGCGCCGGCCTTCGGGCACCAGCCACTCCAGCAGCGGGCCGACGAACCAGATGATTAGGCTCAGGGCGATCAGCCCCAGCAATGGGATGACCCAGCGGGTCATAAAACTGAAAAACGCCTTCACTCGACCCCCTCCGCCAATACTGTGATTTCAACCCGACGATTGCGCGCACGTCCCTCGGTCGTGGCGTTGGACGCCAGCGGCTCGGTGTCGCTGCGGCCTTCGGCACTGAAGCGCTCGGGCTGGCCGGTCTTGGCCGAGAGAATCTCCAGCACCGACCTGGCCCGCGCCTCGGACAACGCCCAGTTGGACGGAAACCGGAGGGTGGCAATCGGGCGGTTGTCGCTGTGGCCGGTCACCAGCACCTGGCCCTTGACCTTGCGCACCGCATCGGCAATGCGCAGCATCAACGGCTGGAAATCATCCTTGATGCTGGCGCTGCCGGAGGCGAACAGTTCATCGCCGCGAATGGTCACCACCGAGCGATCCACGGCGTCTTCCACGGCAATCCGACCGGCCCTGATTTCATCGGCCAGGAAACCGGCCAGGCGTGGGCGTTCGATCACCTTCGGCTGCACCACGGGACGGTCGATGGCCTGCACTGGGATTTCACCCAGGAAATGAATGTTCTTGAACACCGGTTCGGCGTCGGAAGCCAGTTTCATGCGCAGGCCGAACAGCAACGCCAGCAGCAAGGCGGCGCCGATGGCCACGGCGATCCACGGCGGCATGAATTGCGCCAGGCGATCCCGGGCTACGGTGACACCGCGCCAATGGGGCGACAGCTCACGCTCGTAGTCGCCACGGGCGCTGCGGATCACCGCGCTGGTGCGCTCGCGCAACGCTTCCAATTGGCTGCGGCCGTCGTTCATCACCCGGTAGCGCCCCTCGAAACCGAGGCACATGCACAGGTACAAAAGCTCCAGCAGGTACAGGCGTTCCCGCGGACTTTGCAGGCAATGCTCCAGCAACTGGAACACCTTCTCGCCGCCCCAGGCTTCGTTGTGCACGGTGATCAACAGGCTCTGCTTGCCCCAATCGCTGGTGCCGCCCCATGGGGTGCTCAGCACGGCTTCGTCCAACGCAGTGCACAAGGCGTAGCGAGCCAGCAGCACTTCATTGCGAGCCACGCCGGCGGCCTCGGCGCGCTCTTCGAACTGGCGCAGGTAGGCCAGCAGTTGCGCGCGCAAACTGGCGGGTGCCGGGTGGGCGATGGTGCTGCGCAGGCGCGTCAGCAAGGCCAGCAGCGGGCCGGCAGCGCTCTCCAACGGGTTGAGGCCTTGGGCTTTACCGGTCAGGACCGGTGCGGCCGGCATTGACAGCGGCGCAGGCGCCGGTGACGGCTGTGGACGGCCAGCGTCCGGGCGGAAAGGATCCCCGCCACGGCCGCCGGGTGTCGGCATGAATTGGGTACGATCGTCGTTGCTCATCGCGGTTTATCCTCGGATCGCCCAGAAAGCCAGGTTCAGCCCTGGGAACTGGCCGGCGATGTGGAATGCAAAGCCGCCAGAGTTGCTCAGTTGCTGCCAGTGCTCGCTGCCCCGGTCGAGTTCGTAATAGGTGGAACCGGCGTGGTAGGGAAGCTGCCGTGGCGCCACCGGCAACGGCAACAGGCCGATGCCGGGCAGTTGCAGGTTGACCAGGTCGCGGATGTGCTCCACCGAACCGACCTTGCTCTGCTGGCCGAAGCGGCTGCGCAGGGTTTCGGCCGGTACATCGGCGCGCACCACCAGGATGAAACTGGCGCTGTCGAGCAGGGTCTTGTCGGCCAGCATCGCCACGTGGACGCCGTAGGCTTTCTCGACAATCGGAATCGGCGTGGCGCGGCTGTCGATCAACATCGACAAGGCTTCGCGCAGGGCTTGCATCACCGGCGCGTAACTCAGCGCCAGGTCATCGTGTTGGTATTGCGGGTATTCCTGCGGTCGTCGCCCGGAAGCGGTGAAGGTGGAGAACTCGCCGGCCAGGCTCACCAGCTCGCTGTAGAAACGCTCGGGGTGCAAGGGGCTCAACTGGCTCAGGTGCTGGATCAGCGGCTGGGCGCGGTTGACCAGTTGCAGCAGCATGAAATCGGCGATCTCCGAAGCGCCACCGGCGCCGGAAGCCACCACCCGCCCGGCGAGGGCTTCGCCGCGTTGATGGAGCAAGCCCAGCAGTTCGCTGCGAAACGCCGCCAACGGTTTGGAGGCGAGCACATCCAGCAGCGGCGGGATGTAGCTGTCGTCGAGCACCAACGCACGGTCAGCGCGTTTTTCCTTGATGCGTACCACACCGACGGCGGCGTAATCGCCGATACCATCCTGTGCAGTCAGCAAGCGCAACGCCCGGGACCCCAGGGCGACCGGCGCACGGTTTTCGAAGGGTGCGTTGTCGTCGCGCACTTCGCTCACCTGGCTCACGTAGCGCGCAGCGCCCAGGTCTTCGCCTTCATCCACCGTGTCACGGGCACCGGCGCGCTTGAGTGGCAAGGCCAGGTACACCAGGCCATCGCGCAGGTTGTCATCGACGTTCAGCGGTGTGGGCGCCAGGTCATCCTGGGGAATGTTGAAGGGCGTGCCGTCGGGCAACAGGCCGCGCGCCGAGATGATCGCCAGTTTGCCCTGGGCCAGCAGGCCCTGATCGATCAGCAATTCGGAAAAACCCCAGGCGCCGGCCGACAATGGGCGGCTGCGGGCGTCGATGAGGTTTTCCAGGTAACGGTCATGCTGCTGGAAGTGCTGCGTTCCAATGAACATGCCTTCCGACCAGACCACGCGATTGTTCCAGGACATGGGGGCTCCGATTGCTTATTGGGCAGGGCTGGATGGGGGAACGACGACGGCGCTGCGCACGGCGCGCACATCGAGGCTGATCTGGTATTCGGTGTATTCGCGGGCCGGGACATTGATCACCGAGCGCCACAGCGACTGGTCCAGCTCGCGATAACCCACCAATAGGCCGATATGCCGCGTGGCCGGGTCGAGGTCGCGTTGCAGGCTCAACTGCTGGCCGGGTTGGATCAGCACTTCGTCTTGATCGATCAGGTCGGCGCCCAGCGTGGCCTGGGCCCGTTCGGCCAGGGCGAAATAATCCGAGCGGCCGAAGGTGGCGGCATTTTTCAGTTCGAAAATACGCACCCGCACCGGGGCCGGCTGGCCGGTGGCGCCGGGGTTGAGCCCGGAGATGGCGTGAAAGTGCAGCTCGACGGCGGCGGTGTCGGCCTCAGCTTCTTCGGGCTGGAGGTTGGCCGCATCCTTGGCGCACGCCGTCAGCAGAAGCGCGGCGGCAACTGCGAGTAAAAACCTGGGAATCATCCTGCGTCCTCAATGACGTTTGAGCTATCCGTTGTTGGCTTATCGGTATTGTTATAGGACGGCGACGCTCAACGGCGTCGCTGTCGTGTGCTGTGTTCTTCGTAGGCGCGGCTGAATTCACGACCGAACAGGTCTTGGAAATCCTCCTGGGCCTCCCGGGAAATGTTGCTGTAGAGCTCGGTAAATTGTTGCCAGTACTGGGCCTGTCGCGAACCACTGAAAATACCCGACAGCCCGCCGGGCTTGGCCATGCGCTCTTCCAGTTGCGCCGGCTCGAAGCGCGCCAGCAAATGCTTGATCGCCGCTTCCACGCCGGCCATCACCGCCAGTTGGTGGGCCCGCAGATCGTCAAAGCTGTCACGCACCGCCGCATCCGGCGCCATGAACGCCTGATTGCCATGGCGCAATAGCAACAGCAAGGCTTCATCGACGTTAGGCGCGAATTTCAGCGGGTTGTTTTCCACTGGCTGGATCATCGTCTGCTGGATGCGGAACTCACCCTTGAGGCTGCTGCGGGCGCGCAAGACATCGATCAGGCCTTCGACCATCAGTCGATAACTGCGCCCGATGCTCTCCATCTGCGCTTCGGCCTGGGCCTTGTCCAGGCGCAACTGATCCAGCCCGGCACCGCGCAGGAAGGCTTGCAGCAGGTCGGGTTGTGAGGCGTCGACTGGAACAACCGGTGGCTCAACGCGGGTGACCGGCGCTTCACGCAAGGGCGCAGGCTCGGTCGGTACGCTGATTTCAGCGACCGGAACTTGAGGGATGGGCGCTGGTACCGGCTCGATCACCGGCGGCGGCGCAACAGGCAGCGGCGCGACGGGCACGGGGGCAACCGCCACGGGCGCAGGCTTGTCGCTGAACAGGTCCCAATCGTCCGGAATCAACGGGGCAGACGTCATCGCCACAGGCTCGACCACGGGCGGCGGGTTTGGACGGGGGATCGGCGCGGGCGGACGGAAATCATGCTGTTCGGCCGGGACATGGTCAGGCTGGGTGGCCGGCGGGACGCTGGTCGGGCTCAGGAAATCGAACAGGTCCGGCAAGGTGTCCATGGCCGACACACCCTGGAAATGCGCAGGCGAGGCCACTTGCATCGACGATGGCGTATTCACAGCGGCGCTCTGCTGACCCATCAGCGCTTCGAAACTGCTGGGCGATTCGGCGAACGGATTGCTGTCGGTGACCGGCAGGTTGAAATCGACACGGGCCTGGATTTCATAATCGCCGATGCGGATCACTTCGCCATCTTGCAAGGGTTCGCTGTTGCCCTTGCGCAGACGAATACCGGCCTTGACCAATTCCACACCATTAGTGCTGTTATCCGTTAAATAATAGCGCCCGTCTTTGTATTGGATAACACAATGTTTGCCGGAAACCAGACGCTCGGGGTCCGGCAATACCCAGTCATTATCGGAATTGCGGCCAATTGCCATCACCCCCTGATCCATGGACTTTTCAGAACACTGGCCTGGGGTAATCTTGTGATAACTAGTGATAGTCAAACACAGCGGCATCTCGCCTCCTTGCTGAATACTTCTGTCGCGTCGGCGCACGCAGGCGGTGATAGGGTCTATGCCCCGTGACTCGCCAACAAACCCTAAAAAACAACCTAAAAACGGCTTTTTGCCAGCATGAATGCTGATCTTAACCGGCTTGCGTGACAAAAAACCTGCATCGGTGCGCGCTTCGACCTACCGGTCGCGCGGGTTGTTAAGCACCTCACAACTGTAACAACGCCGAAATAGCTTACCTTGACAAGCGATAAGTACTACACCAAAAATGCACAACTTCTTGAATATAGATGATGGCACTTTAAAATCACGTAGCGATTAAAGCGCCATTACCATCAAGGGACATGCGAAGTTTCATCCGAAACTTGCGTGTGAACTGCCCGACTTCTTCAGCGGGTGATAGGGAGATCGATCCAAGTGGATGTGCCTTTGCTGCTCGCCGCCGTTTCCGCGACTTCGCCATGTGGTGAAGATCTGGAATATGACGCGGATTTCTTGCGCCTTGAACGTGATTCCCGAGGCCAGCCCGAGCGCAGCATGGGCGACTCGATTTTGCCTGCCGAACCGCCTGAGTGGCGCAGCATCCAGCAGCAGAGCCTGGACTTGCTGCAACGCAGCAAAGACCTGCGCATCACCCATTTCCTGTTGCAAAGCGCCCTGGCCCTCGAAGGCATCCCGGGCATGGCCCGTGTCCTGACCCTGATCAGCGAATTGCTCAAGCAGTACTGGGCCGAACTGCATCCGCGCCTGGACGCTGATGACGACAACGACCCCACCGTGCGCATCAATGCCCTCACCGGCCTGACGTCCGACATCACCATTCGCCTGCTGCGCGAAAGCATCCTGGCCCGTTCGCGGACCTTCGGCGCCGTCAGCCTGCGCGCCGCCGCCAACGCCAGCGGCCTGCAAAGTTTCCCGGATGAAAACCTTGGCGCCGAACAGCTCGCCGGGGCCTTGCTCGACAGCGATCCCGAGCAGTTGGAGATCACTCGCGCCGCCCTGCTGGAAGCCCGCAGCGCCGCCGAAGCCATCGAACAACACGTCAACGATCAAGTCGGTTCCGCCCAAGGCGTGGACCTCGGTCCGTTGAAGCAACCGCTCAAGATGGCTTTGCAGATTCTCGGTCAGTTCGCCCCGCAGAGCGGCGACAACGAACTGCCCGATGCCAGCGGCGACGACAGCGCCGCGCCAGTTGAATACGCCAGTGCGCCGAGCGCGCCGCGCAACACCGGCACGAACACCGGCAGCGGCGAGATCAACAACCGCGACGACGTGCTGCGCAGCCTGGACCGAATTCTTGCCTACTACACCCGTCACGAGCCCTCCAGCCCCCTGCCAGTGCTGTTGAACCGGGCCAAGCTTCTGGTTAACGCCGATTTCGCAACCATCGTGCGCAACCTGATTCCCGACGGCATGAGTCAATTCGAAAACCTGCGCGGCCCAGACAGCGAATAAAAAGCGAGCGGATCACGCAGTCACGTCACCGGCACCCCCGATGACGCCAACACCGTCGCTCAAGCGACCAGGAGCAGCAACGTGGCGAAGCAAAGTTCTCAGAAGTTCATCGCGCGCAACCGCGCGCCTCGAGTGCAGATCGAGTACGACGTCGAGCTCTACGGCGCCGAGAAAAAGGTCCAGTTGCCCTTCGTCATGGGGGTAATGGCCGACCTCGCCGGCAAGCCCGCCGAGCCTCTGGCCCCTGTGGCTGATCGCAAGTTCCTCGAGATCGATGTCGACAATTTCGACTCGCGCCTCAAGGCCATGCAGCCTCGCGTGGCGTTCCATGTGCCCAATGAACTGACCGGCGAAGGCAACCTGAGCCTGGACCTGACCTTCGAAAGCATGGACGACTTCAGCCCGGCAGCCGTGGCCCGCAAGGTCGACTCGCTGAACAAATTGCTCGAAGCGCGCACCCAACTGGCGAACCTGCTGACCTACATGGATGGCAAGACCGGCGCCGAAGAAATCATCATGAAAGCGATCAAGGACCCTGCCCTGTTGCAGGCCCTGGCCAGTGCGCCAAAGCCCGCCGATGCAGAGCCTAAGGCTTAATCAGGACCCCGATCATGACCGAATCAGTACGTGAAAATCAGTCCCAGCCCCAGGGCACTGCCGAAGTACCCAGTGAGTTCGCCTCGCTGCTGATGCAAGAATTCAAACCCAAGACCGAGCGTGCTCGCGAAGCCGTCGAGACCGCCGTGCGTACCCTGGCCGAGCAGGCCCTGGCGCAGACTGACCTGGTGTCCAACGACGCCATCAAGTCGATCGAATCGATCATCGCCGCCATTGACGCCAAGCTCACCGCCCAGGTCAATCAGGTCATCCACCACCCTGACTTCCAGCAACTGGAAAGCGCCTGGCGTGGCCTGCACTATCTGGTCAACAACACCGAGAGCGACGAGCAGCTCAAGATCCGCGTGCTCAACATCTCCAAGACCGACCTGCACAAGACCCTGAAGAAATTCAAGGGCACTGCGTGGGACCAAAGCCCGCTCTTCAAGAAGATGTACGAAGAAGAGTACGGCCAGTTCGGCGGCGAACCTTACGGTTGCCTGGTGGGCGACTACTACTTCGACCAGTCGCCACCGGATGTCGAGTTGCTGGGCGAGCTGTCGAAAGTCTGCGCGGCCATGCACTCCCCGTTCATCGCCGCGGCATCGCCGACCGTGATGGGCATGGGCTCGTGGCAGGAACTGTCGAACCCGCGCGACCTGACCAAGATCTTCACCACGCCGGAATACGCCGGCTGGCGTTCGCTGCGTGAATCGGAAGACTCGCGCTACATCGGCCTGACCATGCCGCGCTTCCTGGCGCGCCTGCCGTACGGCGCCAAGACCGACCCGGTGGAAGCCTTCGCCTTCGAAGAAAACACCGACGGCGCCGACAGCTCCAAGTACACCTGGGCCAACGCCGCCTACGCGATGGCGGTGAACATCAACCGTTCGTTCAAACACTTCGGCTGGTGCTCGCGCATCCGTGGCGTTGAATCTGGCGGCGAAGTGGAAAACCTGCCGGCCCACACGTTCCCTACCGATGACGGTGGCGTGGACATGAAGTGCCCGACCGAAATCGCCATTTCGGACCGCCGTGAAGCGGAGCTGGCGAAGAACGGTTTCATGCCGCTGCTGCACAAGAAAAACACCGACTTCGCGGCCTTCATCGGCGCCCAGTCGTTGCAGAAACCGGCCGAATACGATGACCCGGACGCCACCGCCAACGCCAACCTGGCCGCGCGTCTGCCGTACCTGTTCGCCACCTGCCGTTTCGCCCATTACCTGAAGTGCATCGTGCGCGACAAAATCGGCTCCTTCAAAGAGCGGGACGAGATGCAGCGCTGGTTGCAGGACTGGATCCTCAACTACGTCGACGGTGATCCGGCGCACTCCACCGAGACCACCAAGGCCCAGCACCCATTGGCAGCGGCCGAAGTGATCGTCGAAGAAGTCGAAGGCAACCCGGGGTACTACAACTCCAAGTTCTACCTGCGTCCGCACTACCAGCTCGAAGGGCTGACCGTGTCGCTGCGCCTGGTATCGAAACTGCCGTCGGCCAAGGGCGCGTAAGGATTTACTGAAACGGGTGGCCGGTAACCCTGTGGGAGCGAGCTTGCTCGCGATAGCGGTGGATCAGCTTGCATTGATGTCGGATGTGACGCCGCCATCGCGAGCAAGCTCGCTCCCACAGGGGATCTCCAGCAAGCTGGAGATCGTCTTCAACCCCGTTCAGCACCCGTAATTTCGCAAGGTCAGCGTCAACCAAACAATGTGGTTAGAAACCACACAGGGAGAAAACATGGCTGTTGATATTTTCATCAAGATCGGCGACATCAAGGGCGAGTCCATGGACAAGGCCCACAAGGACGAGATCGACGTCCTGAACTGGAGCTGGGGCATGTCCCAGTCCGGCAACATGCACGTGGGCAGCGGCGGTGGTGCCGGCAAGGTCAACGTCCAGGACCTGTCGCTGACCAAGTTCGTCGACAAGGCTTCGCCAAACCTGATGATGCACTGCGCCAGCGGCAAGCACATCGACAAGGTCAAGCTGACCGTGCGCAAGGCCGGCGGTGAAAGCCAGGTCGAGTACATGATCATCAACCTGGAAGAAGTGCTGGTCACGTCCCTGAGCACCGGCGGCTCGGGTGGCGATGATCGCCTGACTGAAAACGTCACCCTGAACTTCGCCAAGGTGCTGGTGGACTATCAGCCACAGAAAGCCGACGGTTCCAAGGAAGGCGGCCCGGTCAAGTTCGGCTGGAACATCCGTCAGAACGTCAAGGTGTGATCGAACGCGCCCCCGGTGCCCAGCGCCGGGGGTGTTTGGTGCTTGCTCGAATCCAATCTTTTCCCTTTCGGTGTCTGAGTCATGGCCAAGCCTTCGTTTATCAATTTGTGGAAAGCCTATTCCGATCTGCTGGTGACCTACCCCGACGCGAAACCCTGTGATGGTCCGTGGGCCAACCAGTGCGCGATTCGCATGAGCATCACACTCAATACCGAGTTGACCATCAAGGTCAACAAGTCCACCTACACCGAACCCAAGTGTGCCCATGGCCATGCGCGGGGGGCTGAATCACTGGCAAACTGGTTGTGGAAGCATCATCTAGGTCGTCCGACGATTCTCGGAGGTGGCGCAGAAGAGCGTCGCAAGCTGATGGACAAAAGAGGCCTAATCTTCTTCAAGGACTGTTTCCAGCAACTGGGGGAATCTTTAGACGGTCGCACCGGTGACCATATCGATCTATGGAACCGCGGCTTTACCGCCAGCCGGTATGACGATCCTTCCTATCGATCCAGAGCGATCTGGTTCTGGGAGCTTTTATGAACAAGGCTCGTTGCGCTGTATTGATTGGCTGCCTGTTTTCGAGCCTGACAGCCTGTGCTGGGCAGCAAGCCTCATCGGCGACTTCAACCACAGCGGTGAATCAAGTCGTCGTGATGGGCGGGCAACAGTTGACGCTGGTCGATGACCAACAACGCTGCGCGCTACGCAAACCAGACCAGACGCTAATGCCACTCGACATGCCATGGCCCTGCCAGTTCACGGTAGACAGACAAGGCAAATCGCATGTCGAGACCTTTGGCAAGGTGCCTATTGTCATTGTTCTTCATTTCTCGACCGCACCTCAGAACAGTCCGCAATGTCACTCCGAGTACCGCGCCATACGCCTGATCAATGGGCAACTCGAACCCTCGATAATCGCTCGCCACGCCAGCTGCATGGGTGGCACAGGTGACCAGAAGAATTACACAGGCCTCTTCACTTGGTAACCGAAATCGCCGCCCGCGATCGCCTGCAACCGTCCCTGCTGGACCGGTTGACCGACGACGACCCGACCAACCCCAAGGAAAGCGCCGACAAACGCGTGCTGTCCCTGACCCAATTGAAAGCCTCGGTGCTGCGGGACCTGGCGTGGCTGCTCAACACCACCTCGTTGCTGGACGCTGATGCCACCTTGCATACCCCGGCGGGCACCTCAGTGGTGAACTTCGGACTACCGGCGCTGGCCGGCAACAGCGCCTCGAACGTCGACATCGCGGCCCTGGAAACGCTGATCCACCAGGCCATCGCCACGTTCGAACCGCGGATCCTGCGCCACACCTTGCGCGTGCGCGCCCGGGCGACCGCCGAGATGAACCACAACGCCTTGAGTTTCGAGATCGAAGGCGATCTCTGGGCCCAGCCCGTGCCGCTGCGCCTGATGCTGCAAACCGATCTGGACCTGGAGTCCGGGCATGTGCGCGTGGTCAACGCCGATCAGCGGAGACGCCCATGAACCCGCGCCTGCTCGAGCTGTACAACCAGGAACTGCACCACGTGCGCGAAAGCGCGGCGGAGTTCGCCAAGGAATACCCCAAGATCGCCAGTCGGCTGTCGTTGTCCGGCATGGACTGCGCCGACCCCTACGTCGAACGCTTGCTGGAAGGGTTCGCCTACCTGACGGCGCGGGTGCAGCTCAAGCTCGATGCCGAATACCCGACCTTCACCCATAACCTGCTGGAAATCGCCTACCCCCATTACCTGGCGCCCACGCCGTCGATGACCGTGGTGCAAATGCAGGCCGATCCCGATGAGGGCTCGTTGAGCAGCGGTTTCCCGCTGCCTCGGGACACGGTCCTGCGCGCCGCCCTGGGGCGTGAAACCCAGACCTGTTGCGAGTACCGCACCGCCCACGAGGTGACGCTGTGGCCGCTGCAGGTCAGTCAGGCCGAGTACTTCGGCAACCCCTCTGCCGTGCTCGGACGCCTGGCCGCCAGTGAACCGAAGGCCAAGGCCGGCCTGCGCCTGACCCTGCGCACCGGCGCCGAACTGCCGTTCAAGAGCCTGGCCCTGGACAATCTGCCGCTGTACCTCAGCGGTGCCGACGAGCAACCCTTCCGCCTCTACGAACAATTGCTGGGCAACGCTTGCGCAATATTCGCCCGCCAACCCGGCGGCAATTGGGTGGAACGCCTGCCACAAGACGCACTGCGTTCGCGCGGTTTCGATGATGCCGACGCCGCGCTGCCAGTGGTGCCGCGGGCCTTCCAGGGTTATCGCCTGTTGCAGGAATACTTCGCCCTGCCCCACCGTTTCCTGTTTGTCGACTTCACTCAACTGAGCCGGGCAGTCAAGCGCTGCGATGGCCAGGAGCTGGAGTTGATCGTGCTGTTCGACCGTCACGATCCAAGCCTGGAAGGCAGTGTCGGTGCTGCGCAATTCCTGCCGTTCTGCACCCCGGCCATCAACCTGTTCCCCAAGCGCCTGGATCGCATTCACTTGTCGGAACGGGTCAATGAACACCACGTGATCGCCGACCGCACCCGGCCGATGGATTTCGAAGTGCACTCGCTGACCGGCCTCACCGGCCACGGCACCGGGCCGGAACAGCCGTTCCTGCCGTTCTATGCGGTGCGTGATCCCTCCCGCTACGGGCGCGACCTGGCGTTCTACACGGTCCGCCGTGAACCGCGGGTATTGTCCAGCGACCAGCGACGCAACGGCCCGCGCTCGACCTACATCGGCAGCGAAACCTTCGTCAGCATGGTGGACAGCCAACAGGCGCCCTACCGTCATGACCTGCGCCAACTGGGCGTGACAGCGTTGTGCACCAACCGCGACCTGCCGCTGTTCATGAGCGTGGGCAACGGCAAGACCGATTTCACCCTGGCCGACAGTGCGCCGGTTGGCGCGGTACGCTGCGTAGCCGGGCCGAGTCGTCCACGGGCCAGTCATGCCCACGACGCCAAGGCCTGGCGCTTGATCAGCCAGCTCTCGCTGAATTACTTGTCCCTCAGCGAGCAAGGCCAGGGCGCCGCTGCCCTGCGTGAACTGCTGCGCCTGTATGGCGACAGCAACGACGCGGCGCTGCAGTTGCAGATCGAAGGCCTGCGGGAAGTCAGCAGCAAGGCCTGCACCCGGCGCTTGCCGATGCCCGGCCCGATCGTATTTGGCCGGGGCCTGGAAATCACCCTGGAATTCGATGAAAACGCGTTTCGCGGCACCGGCGTGTTCCTGCTCGGCGCCGTGTTCGAGCGCTTCCTGGCACGTTACGTGTCGATCAACAGTTTTACCGAGACGGTGATCCGTACCACCGAACGCGGCGAGATCATGCGATGGAAAGCCAAGCCCGGACGTCGTCCGACCCTGTGAGTACCCTGGACGCGATGCACCAGGAGCCCTGGGAATACGACTTCTTCCAGGCGCTACGGCGCATCGAGTGCGAATCCCCCGAGCTGCCGCGCCTGGGTCATTCCCTGCGCCTGGCCGATGACCCGCTGCGCCTCGGCCAACAGGCCGATTGCACCTTCGCCCCGGCGACCTTGGCCTCGGTGCAACCGGGCAGCGACGGTGCACCGGCACGCCTGGAGCAGTTCTTCTTCGGCCTCGGCGGCCCCAACGGGCCGATGCCGCTGCACATCACCGAATACGTGCGCGAACGCCAGCGCAACAACGGCGACAGCACCAGCAAACGTTTTCTCGATGTGTTTCACCACCGCTTGCTCAGCCTGTTTTACCGGGCCTGGGCCGAAGCGCGGCCGACGATCAGCCATGACCGCCCGGACGATGACTACTGGTCCGCACGCCTGGCCGCCCTCAGCGGCCGGGGCATGCCGAGCCTGCTCAAACAAGGGCTGATTCCCGACACGGCGAAGCTGCATTACAGCGGCCACTTGTCAGCGCAAACCCGCTACCCGGACGGCTTGAAGGCCATCCTCAGCGAATACTTCGGCCTGCCGGTGGAGATCGAAGAATACGTCGGCCAATGGCTGGAATTGCCGGAACGCAGCCGCCTTGGCGTCAACGCCCAACTGGGTGTGGACTTCTGCCTGGGCCGCTACGTGTGGGATCGCCAGCACAAATTCCGCATTCGCCTGGGGCCGCTCAAGCTCGTCGACTACATGGGCATGCTGCCTGGCAGCCAACCGTTCAACGAGCTGGTGGCCTGGGTCGCCGAATACCTGGGCCACGAACTGGACTGGGACTTGAACCTGGTCCTGGAGCAGCCGGAAGTCCCGGCGCTACAACTCAATGGGCGTTTCCGCCTGGGTTTCAATACCTGGCTGGGGCGCCCCGAAACAGATGCCAACGATCTAATACTGGCCCGGCATTACGCCGAACAGGCCAACACCTCACAGACCTCAAGGAGCCATGAGCATGGGTGAAATCAGTCGCGCCGCGTTGTTCGGCAAACTCAACAGCGTGGCCTACAAAGCCATCGAAGCCGCCACCGTGTTCTGCAAGCTGCGGGGTAACCCCTATGTGGAACTCGCCCACTGGTTTCATCAGCTGCTGCAACTGCAGGACTCGGACCTGCACCGCATCATCCGCCAGTTCAATATCGAGCCGGCACGCCTGGCCCGCGACCTGACCGAAGCCCTGGACCGCCTGCCACGGGGTTCGACGTCGATCACCGACCTGTCTTCCCACGTGGAAGAAGCCGTGGAACGCGGCTGGGTCTACGGCAGCCTGATGTTCGGCGAAAGCCAGGTGCGCACCGGTTACCTGGTGCTGGGCATCCTCAAAACCCCAAGCCTGCGCCACGCCCTGCTGGGCCTGTCGTCGGAGTTCGACAAGGTCAAGGTCGAGGCCCTGAGCGAGCGCTTTGACGAATACGTCGGCGATTCGCCGGAAAACGCCCTGACCGCCAGCGACGGTTTCAATGCCGGTGCCGTGCCCGGCGAAGCCAGCGGCGCCATGGCCCCCAGCGCCATGGGCAAGCAGGAAGCCCTCAAGCGTTTTACCGTCGACCTCACCGAGCAAGCCCGCAGCGGCAAGCTCGACCCGATCGTCGGGCGCGACGAAGAGATCCGCCAACTGGTGGACATCCTCATGCGTCGCCGGCAGAACAACCCGATCCTCACCGGTGAAGCCGGCGTGGGCAAGACCGCCGTGGTCGAAGGCTTCGCCCTGCGCATCGTCGCCGGCGACGTGCCGCCGGCCCTCAAGGACGTGGAATTGCGCAGCCTCGACGTGGGCCTGTTGCAGGCCGGCGCGAGCATGAAAGGCGAATTCGAACAACGCCTGCGCCAGGTCATCGAAGACGTCCAGGCCTCGCCCAAGCCGATCATCCTGTTCATCGACGAAGCCCACACCCTGGTGGGTGCCGGTGGCGCCGCCGGCACGGGCGATGCGGCCAACCTGCTCAAGCCAGCCCTGGCTCGCGGCACCTTGCGCACCGTGGCCGCCACAACCTGGGCCGAGTACAAGAAGCACATCGAAAAAGACCCGGCCCTGACCCGGCGTTTCCAAGTGGTGCAAGTGGCCGAGCCGTCGGAAGACAAGGCACTGCTGATGATGCGCGGCGTGGCCTCGACCATGGAAAAACACCACCAGGTGCAGATCCTCGATGAAGCCCTGGAAGCTTCGGTCAAGTTGTCTCACCGCTACATCCCGGCGCGCCAGTTGCCGGACAAATCCGTGAGCCTGCTGGACACCGCCTGCGCCCGCGTCGCCATCAGCCTGCACGCCGTGCCGGCCGAAGTGGACGACAGCCGCCGACGCATTGAAGCGCTGGAAACCGAGCTGCAAATCATCGCCCGTGAGCATGCCATCGGCATCGCGATTGGCACTCGCCAGACCCAGAGCGAAACCCTGCTGAGCGCCGAGCGCGAGCGCCTGGCCGAGCTGGAAAGTCGCTGGGCCGAAGAGAAAACCCTGGTGGACGAACTGCTCGCCACCCGCGCCACCCTGCGCGAGCGCGTCGGCGTGGTGGACAGCGAAGACGCCAGCGAAGCTTCCGACAACGAAAGCCACGCCCTGCGCGAGAAACTGGTGGACCTGCAACAGCGCCTGACGGCCCTGCAAGGCGAAACCCCGCTGATCCTGCCGACCGTGGATTACCAGGCCGTGGCCTCGGTGGTCGCCGACTGGACCGGTATCCCGGTGGGCCGCATGGCCCGCAACGAACTGGAAACCGTGCTCAACCTCGACCAGCACCTGAAGAAACGCATCATCGGCCAGGACCACGCCCTGCAGATGATCGCCAAGCGGATCCAGACCTCCCGCGCCGGCCTCGACAACCCGAGCAAGCCGATTGGTGTGTTCATGCTCGCCGGCACCTCCGGCGTGGGCAAGACCGAAACCGCCCTGGCCCTGGCCGAAGCCATGTACGGCGGCGAGCAGAACGTCATCACCATCAACATGAGCGAGTTCCAGGAAGCCCACACCGTGTCCACCCTCAAGGGCGCGCCACCGGGTTACATCGGCTACGGCGAAGGCGGCGTGTTGACCGAAGCCGTGCGGCGCAAACCGTACAGCGTGGTGCTGCTGGACGAGGTGGAAAAAGCCCACCCGGACGTGCATGAAATCTTCTTCCAGGTGTTCGACAAAGGCGTGATGGAGGACGGCGAAGGCCGGGTGATCGACTTCAAGAACACCTTGATCCTGCTGACCACCAACGCCGGCACCGAGCTGATTGCCCAGGTCTGCAAAGACCCGCAGAACGTGCCGGAGCCGGAAGAAATCGCCAAGGCCCTGCGCCAGCCGCTGCTGGAAATTTTCCCGCCGGCCCTGCTGGGTCGCCTGGTGACGATTCCGTACTATCCGCTCAGCGACGAGATGCTCAAGGCCATCACCCGCCTGCAACTCAACCGCATCAAGAAGCGCGTGGAGAGCACCCACAAAGTGGCTTTCGACTACGACGACGCGGTGATCGACCTGATCGTCTCGCGCTGCACCGAAACCGAAAGCGGCGGCCGCATGATCGACACCATCCTGACCAACAGCCTGCTGCCGGACATGAGCCGCGAGTTCCTGACCCGCATGCTCGAAGGCAAGGCATTGGCGGGTGTGCGGATCAGCGCTGTGGATAACGAATTGCAGTACGATTTCAGCGACGCGGCCTGATCTGACAGGAACATCGATAACCCTGTGGGAGAGAACCCTGTGGGAGCGAGCTTGCTCGCGATAGCGGCATAACATTCAACCTCGATGTTGACTGACACACCGCCATCGCGAGCAAGCTCGCTCCCACAGTGGATCCGGTTTCTTCAGGGAATCAGCGGCGCAGCCATTACAACGATGAGATAACCGATGTTATTCAACCAAGCCTCACGCCTGGCAAAGATCACCAGCCCCCTGGGCCCCGAGGTGCTGTTGCTCAAGGACATGGGCGGCGGCGAAGAGCTGGGGCGGCTGTTCAACTATGAGTTGCAGCTGCACTCGCTGGACAACGCCATAGACCTCAACCAGCTGCTCGGCAAACCCATGTGCGTGAGCCTGCAGTTGGATGGCGGTGGTGAGCGGTATTTCCATGGCATCGTGGCCCGCTGCAGCCAGAACGTCGACCAGGGCCAGTTCGCCAGTTACCAGGCCACGTTGCGTCCATGGTTCTGGCTGCTGACGCGCACCTCCGATTGCCGGATTTTCCAGAACCTGACCATCCCGCAGATCATCAAGCAGGTGTTCCGCGACCTGGGTTTTTCCGATTTCGAAGACGCCTTGAGCCACGCCTACCGCGAGTGGGAATACTGCGTGCAGTATCGCGAAACCAGCTTCGATTTCGTCAGCCGGCTGATGGAGCAGGAAGGGATCTACTACTTCTTCCGCCATGAGCAGGGCCGTCATGTGCTGGTGCTGGCCGACGCCTACGGCGCCCACACCACGGCACCCGGCTACGGTTCGGTGCCTTACTACCCGAAGAACGAACAGCAGCGCGAGCGTGACCACATTCACGATTGGCACCTGGCCCAGGAAGTCCAGCCCGGTTCGCTGGAGCTTAACGACTACGATTTCCAGCGCCCCAGCGCCCGCATTGATGTGCGCTCGGCCATGCCGCGCCCACACACCGCTGGCGACTATCCGCTGTACGACTACCCCGGCGCCTACGTGCAAAGCCAAGACGGCGAACACTATGCCCGCACCCGCATCGAAGCCTTGCAGACCCAGCACGAACAGGTCGAGCTGGCCGGCAACGCCCGCGGCCTCGGTTCGGGGCATCTGTTCAGCCTCACCGGTTTCAGCCGCCAGGACCAGAACCGCGAGTACCTGATCGTCGGCGCGCGCTATTACATTTCCCAGGAAAGCGGCGAAACCAGCGGCGGCGCGCCGTCGGCCCAGTTCGAAAGCAGCCTGACTTGCATCGACGCCCAGCAAAGCTATCGCCCGCTGCCCATCACCCATCGGCCCATCGTCAAAGGCCCGCAGACTGCGCTGGTGGTCGGCCCGAAAGGCGAGGAAATCTGGACCGATCAGTTTGGCCGGGTGAAGGTGCATTTCTATTGGGACCGTCACGACCAGTCCAACGAAAACAGCTCGTGCTGGATTCGCGTGTCGCAAGCTTGGGCAGGTAAGAATTGGGGCTCGGTGCAGATCCCGCGCATTGGCCAGGAAGTGATCGTCAGCTTCCTTGAGGGCGATCCCGATAGACCCATCGTCACCGGCCGCGTCTACAACGCCGAGCAAACCGTACCGTACGCATTGCCGGCCAATGCGACCCAAAGCGGCACCAAAAGCCGCTCCAGCAAGGGCGGCACGCCAGCGAATTTCAACGAAATCCGCATGGAAGACAAGAAGGGTGCCGAGCAGCTGTACATCCATGCCGAGCGCAACCAGGACATCGTGGTCGAGGTGGATGAAAGCCATTCGGTGGGCCACGATCGCAACAAGAGCATCGGCCACAACGAGACGGTACGCATTGGCGAAGACCGCCTGCGCGCCGTGAAGCGCAACGACACATTGCTTGTCGGTGGCGCCAAGAGCGACAGCATCAGCACCCAATACCTCGTGGAGGCGGGAGCGCAAATTCGACTGGTCTGCGGCAAAAGCGTGCTGGAGTTCAATGCCAGCGGCGAGATCAACATCTCGGGCACGGCGTTCAACATCTACGCCAGTGGCAATGGCAACATCGATACCGGCGGCCGCCTGGACCTCAACTCCGGCGGCGCAAGCGAAGTGGACCCTAAAGGCAAAGGCCTCAAGGGTGTGATCGATGCGGCGGTGAAGGCGTTTTTTCCGGCAAAAGCCAAGGGCTGAGGTTCACGGCAGGAACAGCCGTGGCCTCACCGTAACGCTGTTCACTAAAGCCAGTCGAAAATCACTTAAGGCAGTCGAAAACCCGTGGCGAGGGAGCCTGCTCCCGCTTGAGTGCGAAGCGCTCATCGCTTATTGGGGCTGCTTCGCAGCCCAGCGGGAGCAAGCTCCCTCGCCACGGGGTCATCGTTACCACCCACGGAGAACATGTCTTCGCGGTGGACCAAGGCATCTTGAAATTTCACTCGTTCGTAAGCCGGTATTGACCGGGCTGCGTCCACGCGACTCGCAAGTACTTGCCGCTCAGCAATTGCTCATCACGAAGATACTCAAAAACTTCGGCGGGACACCATTCCTTGCCCGCCGAAAAGGCCACGCCCAGTGAGCGGAGTGCGTCGAATACCTTAGCCTTCTGCGTGTTGTCCGCGACTTGCAGAACGTAGATATCTTTCTCCGTCCCAGCCGAAAAACCGATAGCGCGCAGGGACGAATCCAACGCGTTATCGATGATTCGAACATGGATCAAATCACCGTCCGCTGTTGCCACATAGGCCGTCAGCACATCATTAACCACTCAGAGATTGGCCGGGACGAAATCAGGGCCGCCCAGCTTATCCCGGACAACAAGGGCGGTCCGCATCAACGAACTGGGGGGCGCGAGTCTGTTGCCCGTAACGCAGCACCAGCAAATCGAAAGCCGCAACGATGTTCTGCGGTTCCTCATTGTCGTTCTTGGCTTCTTGAAAGTAGAACGGCTCGCCTACAAGGAATTTATCCAGCTCGTCATTGGCCAGGGCCAGCAGCAATACGTTGTCCAGAGGGGTGCTCATTGGACTCTCACTACATCCGGGCTTGTGAGCACGGCCTCGCCTCCTTGCCCTTCGACTGTCAGATAGCCGTTCCGCGGTTCGTTCCTGGTTGGACAATCAACAACTCGTCCAGCTCGCGCTTTCTGCAACGCGCCACAAACGGTACCGCTGCATCCGGGTCGCGCCTGAACAACTCAAAGGTCGCACGGTCGATTTCATAGTATTCCTCGTAGTCGGCCAGGCCGTTGCTGACCGGTATGGACACGTAGAAGCGACCCGAATCCTGTTCGATGCCCACGGAGAACATGTGTTCGCGACTGACCAGAACATCTTGAAATTTCATGACTTGCCTACCTCTACCGTCATAATGGCGTCCAACTGAAGTCTTTGGGCAAAATGCCCCCGGCATCGATGACCGCCTCGCTGGCACCCGTCGGCAACTTACCGCCAGGAATCCAGAATTCGTTGGCGCCGGCCTCGTTACCTGAAGGAATCCGCAGGTTCATGTCTTTAGGCGCGGGGATATCGACCCGCACAAGGGTACTACTTTCCAGGGTATTTTCTGGAAGCCCAAGCGCCTTCTCCAATGCCCTCTTATCGCCCTTGGCATTGGCGACCAATTGATCGGCTTCAGCTTTGGGCATCAGGAACGTCGTGCCGTCGCGCTGGGCGATGCCGTACTTGTCCAGGTTGTTCTTTGTGGTGAAGCGTGAGGCACCGTTCTCGAATTGAGCCAGGTGTTCTTTCACATATTGGGGTGACAAGTATGTGTCGGCATCGGGTCGAGATCCCTTCGGCATGGCCAGGATATCGGCCTCGGTCACGCCAGGCTTGTACTTGGGGGGCGGCAGTTCGGCAGGCTTGGCCGCCTTCGCCATTTTCGGGCTCAGCCCCAGCATTGCCATGCCGGCTACACCTTGCAGCAGGTCCCGGTAGCCTGGCCCCAGACGATCGCCCAAATCGCCCAGAAGCTCCATGGCCCCAAAAATCAGACCGCCCACCACCACGAACTCGACGAGAACGGCGATACCCGCCATGGCGGCCATCACCAATGCCGCACCCGCCGCCAACAACCCCAGCGCTTGCAAGCCGGTGTGCATCCACCCTTCAAGGTCCAGGACAAACGCCACCGCAACCGTCGGCCCACCAATAAACGTATTGGGGCTGCCGGTCTTGATGTGCGCGCCGCAGACCATTTTGCTGTGCAAGCGCGCCGCGGGTTTGCCGTTGATGAAGACCGTGGCGCTGCCTTCGGCGATCAGCACTGGAAAGGGCCAGATCGGATGGTTCATCGGCAGCCCAGTGCAGGAAGATGAAGTGTCTTCACCCGCCCTCATGGCATTGCGGCTGTTGATGTATACGTTGAAGCTGCCCATGATCAACGCCCCCGTGGTGGGCTCGGGCAGGTTGAAAATGGTGGAGAGGCCCTTGACGATCTGGAACATCGACAAGCCGCCGGCGGCAATCGAGCCCGCCATGATGGCCAGCGCCACGCCGCCCGTGGCGACCGTCGCGGCGACGACCGCAGCGCCGATCAAGGCCCCGGCCACGGCACCGGCGACCATCGCGGCCAACCCGAACCCGTGGGCTATTTCGTCACCCAAACGTGCTGCTGCCTGTGCATCCATTGCGCGCATCTACCTGACTGAAGTGTATGACTGCTCAGTGGGACGTATGGATGCTCAGATGACGGGAGGCTGTGGCTTGAACGAATGCATCGCCACCTTCCAGGCCGGCTCGTGATAGGCGAAATCGTTCGGTGTGGTGGTCAAGGTGGTGATCAGCACGGCCGGCTTACACTCGATGAATACTTGGCGCAGCATCAGGTCGCGCCCCTCGCGTTGCCAGGTGTAGTCCAGCAACGTGGCGGTGTGCCCGTGCAGTACGGTGTCCCAGCGCTGAACCAGTTTGAAGCCCGGCAGTTGCTGCTCCGCACTCTTGAGTTGGCGGTCCACGTACTCTGCAAAGGGAGCGCCGCCCTGGGAGGCATCGCGACTGATCACGAAACTGGCTTCTTTAGCAGAGCCCACTGCCGGCAGCTTGAAAATATTGATGCTCTGGTCCTGCCAGGTATCGGGGATGTCGAGATCGGCTTCTTGAATACGGTAGGAGGTCACAGTAATCGCTTTCCATAGACGTGGGGTGGCGCTCGAAGGAACGAATATTCAAGTAATGCTGGGGAACAATCAAGAACCAGGCTTCTCTCTCTCAAGTAACAAACCAGATTATGAGGACCGCGTCACCACTCTAGCGTCCTGTATGAGGTGGCGAAGCGTTAGGGAGGCTGGTGGCTGGGACAGTCCGTGCCGACCCTGGGTAACAAACGCCCGGCCGATTGCCTCAAGACCCCGAAATTGATCAAGCGCCTGAGAATGGCCTTGATGAGCATGCCGCAACCCATCAGCAGAAGAACGAATGCTGGATAACGCTGAGCCCCCTGTGGCGAGGGAGCTTGCTCCCGCTGGGCTGCGCAGCAGCCCCAAAAAGGCCGACAAAATCCTACAGAAAAAACGCTGCACCACCGGGCGAGAGCACGCTTGCTCGCCACGAATCCCGGGCATCACGAAGCCTTGTTTATTCTTCCTCCGCCACGCTTCCACCAAGCTACGAATCCTTGCGCCATTGCCTACAACTACGCCAGAATCCGCCCGCTTGTGCGCCTTGTCCCCGGCCTCTATCGTTTCCCTGCCACTGCCCATCAGTGGTCGGGTTTAGTAGCCCGGTTAGTCATCTACGGTTGCATGAGTGTCATTCAGTCAGGCTTTCGCCTGCACTTGATGGTGGCTGTGCGCAAGGCGCCTTCGGGCGCGCCGGGTTTGGTGACTTCACCGGTCTACTAACTTGCGCACAGCTGCCTCCTTTCGTTTAGTAGCGAGACGGTTGCGGCCCTACTAACAGGAAGTCCCAAATGTTCAAAGTTACTCCAAACCCTCCGGAAACGGAGCAAGCTTCCCCGCAAACAAAATCCAAATCCAGAATCAAAAAACTCGACGAAGCTGCCGAGCGTGCTCTCGATTTCTATCTGTCGCCAAAACCGGCAAATCCCGAAGACACAACCAAACCAGGCCAGCTATTCACCGTCGTAAAAGATATCGACAATGAAAGCCTCCTCGCCAACCTCAGCGAAACCCTGGCTTCAGCCGATGCGATGGTCGGCGACCTGGCCTTCGAGTTGGAGGGCTCACGCCGCCACATCGCCCTCGGCGTCCAGCAACTGATCGAACTGAGCTCACTGCTGGCAAACCGAGCACTGGATAACGTCGACCCACGCTAGCCGCTACACCACCAACCCCGTGGCGAGGGAGCTTGCTCCCGCTGGGCTGCGCAGCAGCCCCAAAAAAGGCCGGCGCATTCAACCAGGCAGACCGCATCAACCGGTCTACGACGGCTGCGCCGCCGAGCGGGAGCAAGCTCCCTCGCCACGGACCGCGTACACCTTGAGGTCGAGTATGTATGCACTGGCGCCTTCGCGAGCAGGCTCGCTGACAGAGGATTGTTTGTCAGAGCATAGAGCCGTCGCCTCACCCCGTTTTACACGTCAACCAAGCACTCCAGAACAGGCTGCTGAAAAACCGCGTGGCATCGCCGAACCCAGCCTCATGCAACAACTGTTGAACCGCCGCCTCGGAGTGTGGCGGGTCAGCGCCCTGCAGGATTTTCCCAAGCTTGGCCTTCACTTCATCCGCACTCGCGCCATGCTGCCGCCAGCGTTGCCCCCAGGCGGCGAGCAATAACGGTTGGCTGCTATAAGCGTATTGATTGCCTGCCACGATCAGCGGCGCACCGGGTTTGAGATGGGCCCCAATGGCTCGAAAAATCTGTCGCTTGGCCTCGTCGCCTTCAAGGTGATGGAAGACACCGATCAACGTCGCCGCGTCGTATGACGCGTCTGCCGCCAAGTCCTCAACAGTCCCAAGGTGCAGGCGCGTTCTTTCGAGCAAATGGTGGGCCTCCAACTGCTGCTTCGCGGCCTCCAGCATCGGCTCGGAGGGGTCAACCGCCGTGAAACGCCAACCGGGCTCCAGCGAGGCCATCGCAATGATCTCCTGCGCCGTACCGCCAGCGCCCACCACCAGGATGTTCGCCGAGCGTGCCGGGCCGAGGCTTGCCGCCAACATGCACGCCGCCAAGTCCTGGCAGGCGTCATACCCGGCCAGGGCGATTCGGCTCTGGCGTGCGTACTCGTTGGCTCGTGACGTATCAAATTTTTCAGCTGAAGTGCGAGGGGATGATTTCAAGGCGGTTCTCCGTGTCCTTGAATCAAGCTACGTCAGCCGTTTCGATAAGAAAAATTCATTAATTTTATGTGCTGTATTCCCATCAGGAATGTGGGATTGAAGCTCAAGCGGTGTTTGCTGCCTGCAACGCCTGGGCTGGATAACCGTGGACCCGCAATCACCGCCACGCCTCCAACCTTTGGCGAGGGAGCCCCCGCTTGTTATAAAAACGCGAGGGGATGGCCACCTCAAAAAATCTTCTGCGCGGCTCGGTCGCAGACAGTGATTCTATGAGCTATACCACAGTGCCATCAGCCCCATGCAAAGGAGCCACGCGCCATGAAGGAGACTTTATTAGCTTTAATAATTATGTCTATCGCCGGATGCGCCAACCTGAACAGTATCTATCGAACATTCAATGTTTCTGATGGGGAAAGCACCATGGTTGATATTCGGCAGAGAGCCATACTCGTGGCCCCCAACGAAACCATCACCAAACAATACAACACGAACGGAGCGGTCATTGGGGAGGAGCACAAAAAGAATGGGGTGTTTGTATGTGCAGAACCCAGCCCCGATGCAATGGCCTCCTTGGCATATGAATTGGCAGCCAAAGGGGGTTATCCAGGTAAGGCAAGCGGAGAGCTAGCTTTCGCCATGCAAGATGGAGCCGCGTTTACGGGCATTCGCACACAAAGCATCCAGTTACTACGTGACTTTGGGTATCGGTTGTGTGAGAGCTACATGTCTGGCGCTATAAGCGCCCCTCAATATGATCTACTCATGAGGCGATTCCAAAAAAACACGGTGGCGCTATTGGCGATTGAGCAGCTTACCGGAACGATAAAAGCTCCTCCGATAGCCTTGACTACGAGTGGACGGGCTGAAGCTACAAAATCACTTTCCGAGCAAAGGGCCGAAAGAGAGAAGGTCAGCGATAGGGTTACTGCACTGGAAGCTGAGAAGAAGGCTCTGGAGAAGAAAATCAGTGATGCAAAAAAAGCAGATGCCAACGCTGATACTTCGGAAATGGATCAGGAGGTGTCTGGTTTAGCGGAAAAAATTACAAACCTGAAGGACGATAGAAACATTATCGACAAGGCCATTGCCGAAACGAAAGGCGTGCTTGTTGATGGAGAAACAAAGGTAAAAATAGAAACCACTGGAGTGGGCGGCCAACGATCAGATGCCCACCTGCAACAAATAGCAACAACGGTCGAGGGCATTGTTAACAACATTGTGCTTGCCGATGATGAGCAGCAATTGTGTATGTCCGCCCTTTTATTGCCAAACCCGAATGAAGGCCAGAAAAAATTCTCGGCTTGGTGCGTCAAGGTAATGGACACGCAGGCTGCAGCCCGGGAGGCCTTAATGAAAAATGTAACAGTCCGAACTGACCAGGCACTGGAGGTTTTGAAGGGCACAGCCAGCGCGGCAAAAAAAGAACAAGCAAACAAGGAGCTTAGCGAGCTTCAAAAGGCGTCAGAAGGACTTAGGAGAGGGCCTGGGCTATACAGCACAGCCTTTGAGAAAATGTAGTTATTGTGTGCCTGTCGATATATTCCGGCGGGCGCGGGTAGAGGAAGGACCATACATCTGTAAGTCTTTACCACCAGGACGATACGCCGCCCAATGCATCACGCAACTGAGTCGCACTGATGCGACGCCGTTCCGGATCAAACGCCAGCGCCATGCGCAGCGCTGCCCAGCAACGTTTGGGCAGATTGCCCGGCGCCTTGAGTGGGCGCGCCAACCGGGCATTGCGCGCCTGGTTTGCAGGCAAACGACCGAACGGATGCTTGCCGCTCGCCAGTTCATACAACACGCAAGCCACGCCATAGACATCGGCAGCCGCTGACAACGGCGCGCCTTCGAGCAACTCCGGGGCAGCGTAGCCAGGGGTCCAGGCGTTGAGGTGTTTGCGGTCGAGGTTTGGCAGGCGCTTCAAAGGACCTTCCAGCGCCAGGCCCAAACCAAAATCGAACAGACGTACACCGTCTTCGCTGAGCATGACATTGCTGGGCTTCACGTCGCCGTGCAGCACGCCCCGGCCATGGACATACGCCAGGGCATCGAGCAGCGGCACGGCGATAGCCTTCAGTTCGCGCCAAGGCAACCCGAGGGGCCGCTCGCAGAGCAGTTTGTCCAGGGTCAGGCCGCGCATCAGCTCCATGGTGATGAAGGTCCGTCGGTGGGCGGCGTCCACTTCAAAGGAGTACGGCCGCAGCACATTCGGATGATGCAATCGCCGCATGAGAGCGAACTCACTGTAGAGCAGCGCACTGGCGTCGGGAGACTCGTCGAATGCCTCGCTGAGCATTTTCAAGGCAACGTACGGATCGGGATCGCCGTATTGTTCGTGCAGCAGATCCCGTGCGCGGTAGACAACGCCCATGCCGCCCGCTCCGAGCAGGCGTTCGAGGTGGTAGCGGCCGGCGAGTAGTTCCGGGATTTCGTTGGTGCAGTGCGGGTTCTGTGTCGCGGCGGGCAATGCGCTGGCGAAGGTGGAATAGGTCGAGTGGCTACCGTCCTCACTCACAGGCGAATGACCACCGCCGTCAGGTTATCTCCTGCCGTGCCTCGCAAAACACCCTCGAAAAGACGTTCTAGCACCAGGCGTGGTGAAGCCCGGCTCAATGCATCACCAAGATGCTTCGCCACTAAGGTCCTGATACAAACCGTCACTGCACAACAAAAAGGTGTCGCCGGGATGAACGTCCAGCTCCAGTACTTCCAGCGTCAGCTCTTGCGCGGCGCCCACCGCACGGGTCAGTGCCCTGGCCGCAGGATGGGCACGGGCCTGGTCGATGTTCATGTTTTGCTGGTCGATCAGTCGCTGTTGCAGTGAGTGATCCCTGGACAACTGATACAACCGCCGACCGCGCCACAAGTAGCAGCGACTGTCGCCTGCCCAGATGCAGGCTCCGCGATTGCCCTCCAACAACAGCGCCACCACAGTGCTGCCCATGATCCCGGAGTCGCGTCCGGCATTGACGGTCAGTTCCTGGCTCAGCCGTCGATTGGTCCAGCGCAGACACTGGCGCACCGCTTTCGATCGCTCGACAAGGCCTGGGTAGAGCGGCAACTCTGCCAAGTTGGCTACGACCAGCTGACTGGCGATATCACCCCCAGCATGTCCGCCCATTCCGTCGGCGACCACCCACAGTCCCTGTTGCGGACATTCGAGAAACGCGTCCTCGTTCCGTGATCGAACCTTGCCTGGGTCCGTACGTGCCGCACTGCGCCAGGGGACAGCGTCGCGCATCAGAGCTGCACTGGCATTCGGAAGGTGCGTAGCACACTCATGTCGAAAGGATTCGGCGTGCGCTGACTCATCAACAGATAGTTGGCTCGCAGGCCCCCAAGGTCTGCCTTGAGTACACGCACATCGCGTCCGGTCAGGTATTCGGTTTGCATCAGGTCAAACAAGCGAAACAGCGACCACGGCCCGGTGTTCTTCTCGATACCCACGCCTCGCCCGACCATTTTGTCCAGCACCAGGGCGGTTCGACCGTCCTGTGCATCGCTTGGCCAGGTGAACGCCATGGGCAGGATCGGACCGTGACGGTATTCAAGTATCTTGTCGCCAAAGCGGAATTCAGAACGGCTCACCGTTGGATCAAGCGTGTAAGGCTCAAGCGTGAACTGCACCTGGGGCTCAGCCGGGTTTTGTGCGAAAAAGCTCCGGCGAATGGTGTGCGCTGCCGCCATTTGATCAAGAGAGGCCTTGGATACCGGCAAACTTTGGCCGTCGACGCTGCGCAGACGATAGTGCCCCGCAGGACCGCTGATGAAGGGCCGCAGGTAGCTCTCGAAGAATCGATCGACGATGCCCTGACCCTTGAAAAACTCCCGGAAGTCGTTGAGCGCGACGTCGCTGGCGCTGTGAGCGCTGAACGGGTAGCGCTTGTTGATCGCCTTGCCATAAAAACTGTACAGCTCGCTCTGATAGCGCTGGTTCAGGTAACGATACGAATCGTTCAGCACCACACGCCAACTGTCCTCGGCAAGCACGTTGAACCACCCACTGACCGGACGCGGTAAACGAGCAGACGCACTGCGCAGGTTGCTCAACGCATCCCGTTGGCCGTCCATGCGGTTCCTGGCCAGTTCGAACGCGGCGTGCTCCGGTGTACTGGCTCGGGCCAGGCTCGTCAGTTGCAATTGCACATCGTCGAGGGCGCGTAGGGCCTGGATCAGATCAGCAGTCGGGCCATTGTCCGGGCCTAGCAGCCGATGCAGCGGCTCGAAACGCCGCTGCAAGGATTTCTGTGCAGTGTCCGGCAAATTTTCGATCAGGGAGCCCGAGGCTTTCCCAGCCACGGCGGCGAGCTTCGTAACGGCACTTCCACCCGCTTGCGTCACGTCATCGATTCGCTCCGCAACGGCTTGGATTCGAGTGTTCTCGCGCACCTGCACCAGCATCTGCAAAATCGGCGAATGGGCCGAGGTCAGTCCTGCAAGTTGTTCGGCGCCCTCACCCGCGCTGTTGATCGACTGCAAGGCGACTTGGCCAACCGCGTCACTCCAATGGTTGGCGTAGTCACGAAAGTACAACTGCTCCAACTCAACCATCAGGCGACGCATGTCCATGCCGCTAAGGCCCTCACCTACACCGAGTACCCAGTTGTCCCGCAGCAACTCGGTGACAAGCGTCGCCCCCTGGACCGAAAAGTACCTTTCATAACCCTGACGGGTATAGAAGCCGGGGATCACACGGTCGGCACCGACCAGCAACGCCCCCTGCGAGCCCAGATGTTGGCTGAGCTGGTATTGCGGCAGATGGCTGGCCTGTTCGCGCAGCATTCTGTATACGACGGCGGCCAGAGATTCACTGCGTAGGGCTTCCCGGGCTTGGGCCACCAACGGCTCGTTGAGCCCATGGATAAACGTCTGCTCCAACAAACGCCCGAAGTGGGCATTCAAACCGTTCTGTACCGTCGTGTTGCCGGCGTAACGCAACGACCAGTCGGTGGCGACCCGATCCTTTAGCCACGCGGTTTCACGACGCTCCTGCAGGTTCAGCATCAAGTACGCGCGCAGGCTGTTGATCAACTGTTCGCGATTATTCAAATTGCCGCGGATATGCTCCTCAAGCATCTGCGCGACCCGAGGCAAGAGTTGCGTCCGTAATTCACGCTCGTAAGCATCGGTTACCGACGGGCCGATTGCGTCTCCCTGATACAGGCCCACGCGTTCATACAGCGGCACCTCCCGCGTGGGTGGGAAAACCCGAGTGGCGTTGAATCGGATATCAAGTGATTCGAGCATCGCAATCGAATCATCACCGGTTATCTGGACCAGGCGTTGGAGATCCCAGCGTTGCGCCAGCGCACGCAGGTTTTCCAGGCGCTCATGGTTGGCCGAGAAGCCGCTCGCCCACAACACCCCGAACAGACTCAGGGCTGTCAGTGCCCCGAGGTACAGTGCACGCTGGCCCCAATGAATACGTCGGTGCTCGCGCTGATTAAGACCGGCAAGGTCAGCCTCCGGGAAAATCACCCGCCTGAGCAACTGATGGACAAACCGCGAGCGTCGGCCGAGCGTGACATCGCTGGTGCGGGGCATCGCATTGCCGTGGGTGACGGTCGATGCGCAGGTCAAGTAGAAGCCGCGCAGCGGGCAAACACTGCCGCTGAAAGCCAGCTCGACCAGCAGGCACAGGTTGGTGCCGATTTGCGCCAGTTGATGGGGAAAATCGAGAATGCGGCTACGACGCAGAGGGTCGCGTTCCTGATGCATGCGCATGATCACCTGGCTATTGAGCCGATGCAGCAGCGCCTCGAACTCGCCCCGCAACACGGCCACATCTGTACCACGCTGGCCCCGGCTGAAACTCGCACCCAGTACCTGGTCGCTTTCCTCGCGCGTCAGCGAATCGAAGAATTCATTGAACCCTGGCACGCTATCCGCTTTGCTCAGCACGAGGTAGATCGGCACATCGACGTGCAGTCGTTGTTGCACCTCCTGCAAGCGGCCACGAATCTGGCAGGCCAGCGTGACAACCGCCTCCTCGCTGGTTTGCAGCAGGACCTCGGTCGGAACAGTCACCAGCACACCGCTCAAGGGTCGACCCCGACGACGCTTGCGTAACAGCTCGAGCAAGGCGGCCCAGGCGCTGGCATCGACCTCAACATCCAGCTGGGTCAGGTAACGTCCGGCGGTATCAACCAGTACGGCGTGTTCGGCAAAATACCAGTCGCAATACCGGGTTCCCGACGTCTCGCCCACCGGCTTTCGCTCAAGCCGGTCAAAGGGAAACTCCAAGCCCGAGCAGTCCAGCAGACTGGTCTTTCCGCTGGCGGGCGGGCCCATCAGCAAGTACCACGGCAAATCCTTGCGCCAGCGTTCGCCACGGCCGGGATAAAGACCTGAGGTCCTTAATGTCTTCAAGGCCCTCTTGAAGCCCGAACGCAGTTCGCGTTGCTCATGATCCATTCTGGCCTGGCGCAGAATGAGTGGTTGGTCGGTGTCGTTCCCCTTGGTTTTCGTGTTCGCGCCGACGCGCCCATTGAAGAAAACCATGCCAAGGCCCCAACCCAGGAGTAACCCGCTGACGCTCAGCAGTCGCGCCTCAGGGCTCGCCCAGAATTTGTAGTCATTGACTGCCAGCAGCGGCCCGACGAACCACACCAGCAGTACCATGGAAAACACCAGCAACAACGTCCAGACCCAAGTCTGGCGCAGCCAGGCGCCGACTTTCCTTAAAAGCAATTTCATGACACGTCCTTGTTTACGGCAGCTGAGCGGTGATCGACTCGAGCGGTTGATAAGGTTGCAGTACGCTTTGCCGTTGCTCGCCCAGGACCCAGACGAAACCCGTGTACATCACACCCAGGCAGATCAGCGTGAAGAGCACCACCGTCCAGGCCGGAACAATGCGTGTCGGACTGCGATGCGTGTCATCGAGGCCTTCCCAATGGGGCGACAGTTCACGAGGAATGTCACCGCGTACCTGCTGGATGAGCCGGTAAAGGGCGTCGCGGGTACTTTCGAGTTCGAGCATTCCGCGAGCCTGAACCCGGTATTTGCCCTCGAAGCCCAGAGAGAGACACAGATACAACAACTCGAGGATCAGCAGGTGCTTGCTGGGTTTTTTCGACATGCGATCAAGCAACTGGAAAACTTTCTCACCACCGAAGGTTTCGTTATGGAAGGTACTGAGCAGACTGATTTGTGACCAACCCTGCCCCCAGGACGTGGTGACGATCGCCTCATCAATCACCGTACACAACACGTACCGGGCAGCGATCAACTGACTGTTTTCGACGCCCCCATGCAGGGCACGGGCTTCAAATTGTTCCAAGTCAAAGGTCAGCTCCCGCTTGAGGTCTTGCAGCCCCCCACGCTCGCGACCGTGCATGATGGACACCACTTGCGACAACAAGCCGGACGCTGCCTCCACCAGCGGATTCAGGGTGAAGTTGAATACCTGGGATGGCGGCCGGCGTGCGGCGTAAATCATGCGTTCTTGCAGCTGTTCGATTCGCGGCGGCGCAGCCGCATCGGTCAATGGCCCCGAAGCAGGACGCTGTCCGTGATGATCGAGCAGGACGGTTGTTTCGTCATGAGGATATTCCTTATCCATTGCAGTCAATTCCTGATGGCCCAAAAATTCAGTTCAAGCTCGGCGAACGCCTCGGAGACATGGAATGCAAAGCCGGCGGAGCGCTTCAGCTGCGCCATGTCTTCGGAACTGGGCTCGAGGATGAAATAGGTTTTGTTGGCATGAAACGCAATCTGTCGCGGCGCTACGGGCAAAGGCCTGAGTTTGATGCCAGGCAAATGCAGATTGACCAACTGACGAATGCGCTCCACCGGCCCCACCTTGAGGTGCGACGGCAAACGATGGCGCAGCTCTTCGCCGTCGCAGTTGGCACTTGCGGCCAGTACGAACGAAGCCGAGTCCAGCAACGAGAGGTCTTGCAGCGGCGAAACGGTGATTCCGTATTGGCGCACCTGCAATTGCAGTTCGATAGCGTGCTGCTCAAGCACCATTGACAGTACCTGACGGATCGCTTGCATCAGGCTACGAAAACACGCGCCCTGGTCGCTGTGCTGGTAACGGTTGTTGAGCGGTGGGCGTTTGCTGTCACCGGAGAACGCCGCCAAGTCACCCAGCAAGGCCAGAAGCGAGCGGTACAGCGTTTCGGGATGCACCTGCTCCAAGTCCAAATAATGACGCAGCAACAGCTCGGAGCGATTGATCAGCTGCAGCATCATGAAATCACCGACTTGTGCACCGCCCGCCTTGCCGGTGGAGCGAACCCGCTCCGCCAGGCTGTCGCCACGGTGACCTAGCATGCCGATGACTTCTTTGAGACACGACAGCAGATAGCTGGATGATCTGGCCTGGATAAAGGTCGGCACAAAGTTCGGATCGAGCCTGATCACACCATCAGGCGTGGTGTCGAGTACCTCACAGAGCTTGAGCTTCACGAACACCTGGTCGCTCTGCTGCTCACCCAGCAGCAGACGTAAGTCCGGACGGCCACAGCTGATCTGGCTGCTGCTGGCGTCTGCGGCATTGGAGTCGGCCACCTGTGCTTCGTAGGTGGTGTAGCGCGCCAGCACGTCAGACTGTTCCGGACGACGGGATTCGATATGGTTGCCCGTCACCAGTGGCAGAGCGAGGTAGATTGGCGTGCTGCTGCTATTGGACGGTACTTCCAGGACCAGCGGTTCGGCGTTGCCATCCAACTCGAACAGGCTGCCATCCGGCAGGACACCGCGTGCCTGGCTGACCACCAGCTGGCCCATGGCGAGAAATTGCGAATCAATCTCCAGCGCCAGGAAACCCCAGGCGTAACTGGCCAACAACCGCGTACGGACCTTCAACTGGTGATCGAAGTAGCGATCGTTGTGCTGCAAATGTTGCGGACGCAACAGCATGCCCTCTTGCCAGATGACTTTGTCGTGATTCATCGGTCGTCTACCTTGGCCAAGCCTTCAAGGATGCTGCCGATTCCATCCTGATCGAGGGTCAGGTTCGCCTCGGTCACCCGCGCCGTAGCGACCGGCAGCGTGTATCGCCATCGGGTTTGCGGCAGATCACGGTACGCCGCGAGCACGCCGACGTAACGACCGCCACCGGCAATGTCGAGCCTGAACTCGACGGTTTCACCCGGGCGTAACTCCAGCTCTTCGCTGGCAACCAGGTCGGGTTTCAGGCTTTCCCTGGGCCGCTCATAAAGGCTGAAGAAATCCGCGTTTTCAAAAGCCACTGGATGCTTGAGCTCAAACAACCGCACCACCACTGGCGATGGCCGTCCGTTGAGGTCTGGGTTGAGCTGGTCGCTGGCCGTCAGCGTGAGGTTGAGCTTGGTCATCGTCGAAAAGGGCGACAGCGTGGCGCAACCGACCAACAACTGCGTCGTGACAAGCGCCGTCAAAGTCCTGAATAAAAGCATCGTGCGGTAAGGCATGTACGTCATCCATGGTGATCGGTGTGCAGGGTGGAAATAAGGCGAACCTGCTCTTCATAAGCCTGGGCGAACTCGCGAGCCAGCAGCGCGGTATTGATCGCCAAAGCCTCCCGGGCCTCGCCATCCAAGCTATCGAGGTCCATCCCCAGCGCGCTACCGAAGCGCTCCCAGAAACCTTCGCGGGGCTGTTCAACCGCGTCGGACGACGAGACCGGCCCGCGCGTGGCTTCGATCGGGGCGTCTATCAGTTCCGGCAACAGCAGGCTCTCCATGTCGACGCGTGCGTAGTTCGAGCGATCAAGGGCATCCGGCGGTACGGCGGTAGGGTTTATCAGCTCATCTATTTCCGGGTAAATGCGCTCCCGTTGATCCAAGGCTTTCAGCGGGTCGAGAGCCAGGAATGCGTCGTCCGGAATGAGGCCACCGATTGGCGTCGGACGGCCGGCTCCGGCAGCGCTGTTGGACGGGCAAGCAAGCAACCGTGCCAGAATTTCGAAATCGCCCATGATGTAGGCATCTCCGTCCTTGATGCGTACCGGCTCGCCATTGGGCAGGCGTTCGCCACTTTCACGGTGTGTCGTACCGTTACCACTGGTGTCGGTCAGGAAGAATGAGCCCTCATGGAAGCTGACCTGTGCATGACGCTTGGACAGCAGACGCTGACGATCTGGGAGGGCCCAGTCACAACCTTCGCCTCGCCCGATCACGCCGCCGGCCGGTCCGAAAGTTTGCTGGCACAGATGTGCAGCGATGAACTGCCTGGCGTTCAGCATTTCGAAAACGAGTTCCATCGTTGAGACTCCTTGTGGTCACTTGCCGCGATTGACCGCTTGCGGATCACCCAATGGGCGATAAACGCTGTCATTGAATTTGTAATTAGCACTACAGCCGCCGAGGCCGAATAACACGACAAGGGTCAGCAGGACGGCTTGCCAGGAATAGACAGGCATCGAAGGGTCTCCACGAATGAAAGGGCCGGGCTGGCATCGGTATGGATGAGTGTGGGCGCGGGTCAGTCATCGTAATCCTTGCGATGAATCCTCAAGCGCGCGAGGCGGTAAAGCAGCGTGCGGCGTGCAAGGCCGAGTTCCCGCGCGGTAAGTGTCTGGTTGCCGGCGTTCTTGCGCAGGCAGTCGATCAGCAAACCACGTTCGATTTGCCCCAACCGTTTGCGAAGGTTCATACAGCCAAGGGCAGGTGGGGTTTCGATGGGCAACTCAAAATGCTCGACCAGCAGTTCGCCGTCCTCGCACAACAACACGGCCCTTTCGACGATGCCTTTGAGTTCACGTATGTTTCCGGGGAAGCCGTAGACCGCCAGATGATCGAGTGCTGCGTCGGACCAGCGCACCGGATCGCGCCGCAATAACGTGCAGGCCTTGTCGGCAAAATGTCGCGCCAGCTCGATGACGTCGCCTTCGCGCTGACGCAGGGCCGGCAATTGGATCGGAAACTGGGCGAGGCGGTAATACAGGTCTTCGCGAAACTTGCCTTCCGTGACCAACAGCTTCAGGTCGCGGTGGGTGGCGGCAATGATGCGTACGTCGATCATATGGGTATCGTTCGACCCCAGCGGACGGACTTCGCCCTCCTGCAGCACGCGCAGCAGCTTGGCTTGGAGGGACAATGGCATATCGCCGATTTCATCAAGCAGTAGTGTGCCTCCATTGGCCGCATCGAACAGCCCGGCACGGTCCCGGTCAGCACCGGTGAACGCGCCTTTGCGATAGCCGAACAACTCGCTTTCCAGCAAATTCTCGGGCACCGCTGCGCAGTTCTGCACAATAAATGCCTTGGACCGACGCGGGCCCCAGTCATGGATGGCCCGAGCCACTACCTCCTTGCCAGTACCAGTCTCGCCACGCAGCAAAATGGTGTAGGGGCTGTGTAGCACTTTGCTGATCAATGAACAGGTCTGGCGCATAGCCGCACTCCTGCCAATCAGGCCGTACCCGGTGACACTCGGCAGGCTTGTGGCGATGGACTGAATTTCGCTGACAGGGCGGCTCAGACGTTGCAACAGGTGCGCCTGGCTGAGCGCGAATACCCCAAGACGCCCCAGGGATTCGGCGAACCCTTGCAGGTCGAGGTGCTGATCACTGGCGCACAGCAACAAACCCTCGACGCCCTCTTGCGAGTTGGCAAGCGGCACACACAGCATTGATTGCCATGGTGTGGCCCGGACCGGCAGGAAGCGAGTGTCGTGCAGGCTGTCGCTCAACGCACCGAGGCACACCACACGATTCTGGCACAGGGAAAATTGCAACAGTTGCTCACCGATATAGTCGGAAGGCAGGCTGCGGCCGTCACGAAACTGCAGCTGGCCTTCCAGGCATTCGGTACTCACCTCCAGGCGAGTGTGGGTGGCATCGGGCACGTATAACTGCACCAGATCGCAGCCACTGAGCTGCGCTATGCCCAGAATGAACTCATCCAACAACGCCGCGCCGTCCTCCGCGCGCGAAAGACTGGAAAACAGCGTCAGGAGGTCTTCGGCGTAGACCATCGGTTGCGCAATCTGCTTAAACATCGCGCCCATCTCAACTGAACTCGCAAGCTACGCTGGCATCGCCGGCGAGGGTAGCGTGTACATGCCGCAGTGGGTCGCCGGTCGCCATGGTCGCGAGCAAGCGGTCTGCCACCAGCGGTGTCAGGTGCAGGTCGAGCAGATGGTCAATCAGCCGAGCACCATCGTCGCTGCGAGTGCAGCGCTCGACCAAGTGGTCCACAAGATGTCCGCAGTAACTGAAGCCCAGTTGACGACGATGCAGCCACCCGCCCAGGCGATCGAGTTTGATTTCCACCAGCTCGCGCAGGACCGGGCCGCTTACCGGGTAGTACGGCACCACGCACATGCGTGCCAGCAACGCGGGTTTGAAATGCTTGCTGAGTATCGGGCGAATGGCCTCCTCGAGGCGTTCGGCAGTCGGTTGCGCGCCGTTTTCGCATATCTCGCCGATGCGCTCACTGCCCAGGTTCGACGTCATCAGAATCAGGGTATTGCGAAAGTCGATCTCGCGCCCTTCTCCATCATTGGCCAGACCTTTGTCGAATATCTGGTAGAACAGGTTCAGCACATCCGGACCGGCCTTTTCGACCTCGTCAAGCAACACCACTGAATAGGGTTTTTGCCGCACAGCTTCGGTGAGCATGCCACCCTCGCCAAAACCGACATAACCAGGCGGTGCCCCGATCAGTCGGGAAATGCTATGTTTCTCCTGAAACTCGGCCATATTGAGGGTCGTGATAAACCGGTCTCCTCCGTACAGCAGATCAGCCAGGGCCAGCGCCGTTTCGGTCTTGCCGACGCCGCTCGGCCCCACCAGCAGAAATACACCCACTGGGGCGTCAGGCTTGTTCAGGCCTGCGGCGGCGGCGCGCATGGCACGGTCAAGCGCCTGCACGGCCTGGTCCTGTCCGCGAATGCGAGTACGCAGGTCAGTCGCGAAGCTCGCGATTTTAGCGTTGTGCTCCCGTGCCAGTTGCGCCAATGGCACACCGGTCCAGGCACTGATCACTTCGGCCACCAACCGCGGGCACACTTCAAAACTGACCAGACGCTCTTGACCCTGCGCCGCCATCAACGCGCCGTGGGTTTCGTTCAGCGCAGCTTCCAGGGTTTCGACGCACAGGGTTTGATCTACCGCGTCTACTCGTGCCCTGGCCAATTGCTGACGCAACGACAGTAGGCGTTCAGCAAGAATTCGTTGTTCGGTCCATTGGATTTCCAGTGCCCGACACTCGTCTTCGATGGTATCCAGGCGCACCTCCAACGCTTCCAGCTCCAGGACATCAATCGACAGGCCGGCCTCCGCGTCACGACGCAACGCCAGGCGCTGGTGCTCGCCTTCGGCCCACTCCCCTCGCAATCGCTCAAGACTTTGCGGCGCAGCAGCCAAGCTGATGCGCACACGAGCGCAGGCGGTGTCGAGTACATCGACGGCTTTGTCCGGCAGTTGACGACCGGCCAGATAGCGGGCGGACAATTGCGCCGCCGCGACCACAGCATCATCACGCAGATAAATACCGTGGCTGCTCTCGTAGACCCGGGCCAGGCCGCGCAGGATGGTCACCGCTTCACTGACAGTCGGCTCGTGCAGTTGCACTGGCTGGAAACGACGAGCCAGGGCCGGGTCTTTCTCAAAGTATTTTTTGTACTCAGTCCAGGTGGTGGCCGCGATAGTGCGCAGTTCGCCTCGGGCCAGGGCCGGCTTGAGCAGATTGGCGGCGTCGAAACCGCCGGCATTGCCACCCGCGCCGATCAGGGTATGGGCCTCGTCGATGAACAGGATGATGGACTTGGGCGAAGCCTGGACACCGTCGATCACCCCCTTGAGGCGTCGCTCGAATTCGCCCTTGATGCTGGCTCCGGCCTGCAGCAATCCCATATCCAGCGACAACAGTTCAACACCTTCGAGCGCTGAAGGTATTTCCCCAGCAGCAATGCGCAAGGCCAGGCCCTCGACGATAGCCGTCTTGCCTACCCCCGCCTCACCGACAACGATTGGATTGTTCTTGCGCCGACGAACGAGAATATCAATCATCTGCCTGATTTCGCCGTCCCGACAAAGCACCGGGTCGAGTTGGCCATCGCGAGCCTGCTGAGTCAGGTTATGAGTGAAGCGCTCCAGCAGTGAGCCGTCTGACGCGACAGATTGGCCAGCAACCGATTGTGCCTGTTGTGACAAGGCGAACTCTTTCAGCCGGTCGATGTTCAGCTTGCCAAGCAGCGCCTGGTAGTGACTCCCCGCGTGGCGGATAGGATTACGCAGCAGCGCCAGAATCAAGGCAGCTTGCCCGACCTGGCTCTGTCCCAGTTCAAGATTGGCCACCAGCAGCGCATCTTGCAGCCATTGCACCAACTCAGGAGCGAATATCGGGTTGCGTGAGGCGCTATGTTCAATACACGGTTGCAAGGCAGCGCTCAGCTCGCTCGCGCTTATTTGCGCATCCTGCAAGGCACGAGTGAGCAAACCTCGCGGTCGCTCCAGCAGACACTTCAACAAGTCTTCCACCAGGACTTTGTTTGCGCCACGGGCCACGCACTGCTCGGCCGCCCCCTCCAAGTCCCTCTTGGTGCTGGCGTCCAGCACCTGAATGAGGTGCTGAAGGTCTACGTTAATCATGTCATCCATCCCTAGTGAGTTTTACTGCCGAGGATCACCACGCCGTCAGCGCGTTCGTGTCCCAGCCAACTGGTCCATCCCAGGCGGCAGGTGTTCTGTTTTCCAATGCGCAGTTCGCGTATTTCCTCCTGACGCAAGACCAGGCGAATGTCATATTCGAGAGGATCGCGCAGGGTGAAACGCACCAGCATGCACAACGGCTGGTGACCAACACCGATCGGCAAGAATTCGTGGAAACGTTGCCAGTCCAGTTCACAGATATGAATCCGGAACTTGCCACTGCGATCACGCACCCGTTCGCCCAGCACCAAGTCTTCGCTCAGCAAGCTGTTAGCGCGCCCCAAACGATTGAGTTGCTCATCAAGAACGTCCACGCGGCGCTCGATGCACTGCTCAAGGTTCAGTTCGGCGTGCTTGAAGTAATAACGCAGTACCGCTTCGATCAATGCCGCCGAATGCGCCCGAAGACTTAACAGACCCAGGTACGGCAACAGACGCTTCCAGTTCAATTGAGTGGCCTGGCGGATCCGCTCGCCACCCAAGCCGATCAACGCAAACAACTGCTTGGAGAACGGATCGCGGGCACCACCCTGGAAACTGGCGCAATAGCGGTATTTACGCCAGATCGGCAGCATCAATCGTTGAAGACGATGATGGAACAGGTCGAGGAAGTCGCGAGTTGGATTGCCTTCTTCGCCGTCCCCCAAGGCCTGCTCACCATAGAACGCCGGTAAGGGCGACCCAGCACCTACCAAGCCGATCAGGTTCAAGCGCAGACGAGCTCGCATCTGCCCGTGCTCCTCAAAAAACTCCAATCGATCGATGTCGCTGCCCGGGAATCCCAGGCTCGGATTGGCCCGAAACTCCAACCGGTCGTACAGTTCCTCGTCGTCCAAAAACGGGTGCGCCTCACGCAATCGGTCCATGACCAACAACACGGCCTGGAACAGCGAGTACTCACGTATCCGTCGTGTCAACACGCTTATAGAAGCGGCTGCTGGCCCATTCTGGGTGTCCATTGGTACACATCTCCCTGTGTGCTGTTGACCCGCAGTTCGTGGTACGAATTGAGGCTGGCATAAAGCGCAAAAAACTCGTTAAGAACCGAAGCGAAGACGAACAGGTCACCTTCACCGATGTATCCCTGGGGATCGATAGTCAGTTCAGTGCGCAAGCCGCGAACCGGCAACCCACGGTGCAGCCGGTCAACATGCTGGTGCTTGATCGACTTGAGCCCGCCCAATAAACGCTGGCTGACTTTCTCCGTCTGCTCGTCGTAGTAGCGCGGAAAGTCATAGGTTTCGAGAATGACCTTGAGAGCGTTCACATCCGCCAGCGACAGGTAGTTAAGTGACATGTTGCTGATCACCTTCCAGAGGAAATCCTGATTGAGTGGCGGTGCAAAGCACGGAGTGACCGGACCTATGTTGCGAAAGCTCAACGACTCGGGGCTTTTTTCAGCGGGCTGGTCGATATCACCGGGCTTGAGTTGACGCGGCAGGTTCTGGTTGGTGCACATCAGTTCGATCGACAGGGTTTCATAGGTCTGATTGTGGCGGCCTCCAAAGCCCAGGCAGGTGTCGAGGCCGCCATGGAGCAGCGACGGACGTTGGCGGACACTGTAATAGGGGCGGTTGTGGGACACATCGAAGCTTGAGTCGTGCTCAAAGGATTCAAACGGCACATACGCCTGATTACCCTGGCCGCCCGGATTCCAGCCAGTGACGCTCTCGACGCAAAACACGCCGCAGTGCTCCGGGTCGTAAATAGCCGGTAGCAGCAGGTACTCATCCTGCTTGCCATCCAACCGGATCGGCTGTGCATCATGCTTGAACAGATTGGCGATAGGCGTGCAGTAAAGCTTCACGTTATCCAATGTTGGACGCAGGCGCTGGATACCGCTCTTGCCAATATCGAAGCGCAGGTCCAGTCCGCGCATCTGTATGAGGGCGTCCTGCGGCAAAGCGTTGAGCAGGTCCAGGCCATTGACGTCAACGAACAGGAACTTGTCCTGAAAGGCGAAATACTCCTGCAAGTAGCGATAGCCGCGAAAGGTATTCAGCGGAGACGGGACTAGCGCTTCTTCTTCAGCAAATCCTACTGGCTGGACATGCTCGGCAGGGAGTCTGAACATCATTGGAGCGCCGTCCATAGTGCTTATGGGGTTGCCTGCACCGTCCAGCGGAACCAACTCAATACCTTCCAGGTTTCGCAACAGGCTGAGATAAAGCATCTGGCTAATGTATCGTTCGCCGGCAAAGTGCAGACGCAAACGGCTCAGCCGCAATTCACCCAAGTGACCGTCACAATGCATCTCCAAGCGCAGGCTCAACAGCGAACCGTCGCCTTTAACCGAATAACTCAACCCCGTCAGATGGAGCGCCAGGACTTCGGTAGGGTAACAAGTCAGAAAGCGACAACGGACCCCTTGGACAGGCTTGCTCTCGACCGGCGTATCGCGCTCCACCCGCAATGCGGGGCCTGATTGCTGTAGGGGGTCGAACTGCAAAATACTAAAGGCCGGCAGTGGACGCATGTAGTTCGGCCACAATAGGTGCATTAGCGAATGGCTCAACTCCGGCAATTCGTCGTCGAGCTTTTGGCGCAAACGTCCTGTCAGAAATGCTACCCCTTCCAGTAAACGCTCCACATCCGGGTCTCGCCCAGCCTGCCCCAGAAACGGCGCCAAGGCAGGGTTACGCTCGGCGAAACGCTGGCCCAACTGGCGAAGCGCAGTCAACTCGCTCTGGTAGTAGTGGTTGAACGACATGGGGGCTATCCTTGGCTGACCTTGACTTGGCCGCTACCGTCCAGGCACGCGGAAAAACTTACCTGCCGCTTGACCCCCTCGACATCCAGCAAAGCGTCGATGCTGAAAAACAGGTGAAGCGGATCGGCATTGTTCGGCATCGAAGCGACACAGACATTCCTGAGGCGTGGCTCGTAAGCCTCGATGAATGTCTCGATTGCCGCGCGGGCCTGGCTTCTTGCGTCATGAAGGCTCAGGCGCATGTCATTGAGATCCGGTAACCCGTAATCGGATAACGTCTGCACGCTGCCCGCGCGGGTGCTGAGCATTTTGGCTAGATGAGCAGCCACGGATGCCATAGCGCAAACCTCGCGACTCAAACCCGCACGTTTTACGCCATCGCCATTCAGGCGCTCGAAAAGGCTGCCATAAGTCATCACTGCACTTATGCCTTGTCCAGCTTGCCAACCAACGACAGGGTGAAATCAGCACCCATGTATTTGAAGTGAGGTCGTACATTCAGGCCAACACGGTACCAACCTGGCTCACCTTCCACATCACTGACGACGACTCTGGCCTCGCGCAGGGGGCGTCGGCCACGGACTTCGGCACTCGGATTTTCCTGGTCGGCCACATACTTGCGAATCCAGTTGTTGAGCTCACGCTCCAAGTCCGTACGCTCTTTCCACGACCCCAGTTGCTCGCGCTGCAGAACCTTCAAGTAATGAGCCAGGCGATTGACGATCATCATGTACGGCAACTGGGTGCCAAGCTTGTAGTTCAGCTCTGCTCGCTTGTCCTCCGCGCTGATACCGAAGAATTTGGGCTTCTGCACAGAGCTGGCAGAGAAGAACGCGGCGTTGTCGCCACCTTTGCGCATGGTCAGGGAAATGAAGCCTTCCTCGGCCAGTTCATATTCGCGACGATCGGAAACCAATACTTCGGTAGGGATCTTGGTTTCGATTTCACCCATGCTTTTGAAGTGGTGCAACGGCAGGTCTTCAACCGCGCCACCGCTTTGGGGACCGACGATGTTCGGGCACCAGCGGAATTTGGCAAAACTGTCGGTCAGGCGGGTACCGAACGCGTACGCAGTGTTGCCCCACAGATAATGTTCGTGGTTGTTGGCAACGGTTTCTTTGTACACGAACGACTTGACTGGGTTCTCTTCAGGATCGTATGGGTTGCGCAACAGGAAGCGCGGTACGGTCAGACCGATGTAGCGAGCGTCTTCCGACTGACGAAAGCTCTGCCATTTGGAAAATTGCGGGCCTTCGAAGTGGTCTTTCAGATCCTTGAGATCCGGCAGGCCAGTGAAGCTTTCCAGGCCAAAGAATTTCGGGCCGGCGGCGGCGATGAACGGCGCGTGGGACATGCAGGCGACACTGGCCACGTACTGCATCAGTTTCACGTCCGGCGAGCTCGGAGACATGAAGTAGTTAGCGATAATCGCACCCACCGGCTGCCCGCCGAACTGACCGTATTCAGCCGTGTAGATATGCTTGTACAGACCAGATTGCGTGACTTCCGGCGAATCCTCGAAGTCGTCCAGTAGATCGCTCTTGGAGACGTTGAGCATTTCAATCTTGATATTTTCACGGAAGTTGGTGCGCTCAACCAACAACTGCAAACCGCGCCAGGCCGACTCCAGAGCCTGAAACTCCAAGTGATGGAGGATCTCATCCACCTGGCGACTGAGCTTGGCATCGATCTCAGCAATCATGCGATCAACCATGGCTTTCTTGACCGGTTCGCCGCTGTTCTGCGGCTTGAGCAGCTCCTCGATGAACGCCGACACACCACGCGTGGCAATGTCGTAGGCTTCATCGTCCGGGGTCAGGCGGGTTTGGGCGATGATGCTTTCCAGAATGCTGTGATCATTGCCTTGACTCTGTTTCTGTACTGCATGGGTACTCATGTTTCGGCTTCCTTGGCTGAGAGAGTCAAACGTCCGGGGCTGAGGCGTCCAGGCCTAGCTCACCCAGTACGCGGCTACGGGATTCGTCATCGGCGAGTACCCCTTCAATGGCTTTGCGAAATGCCGGTGCGTTACCCAGCGGCCCCTTGAGGGCTACCAATGCTTCACGCAGTTCCATCAGTTTCTTGAGCTCTGGCACTTGACCGACCAGGCTCGCAGGATTGAAATCCTTCATCGACTTCAAGCGCAGCTGTACGGACAGTTCCTCGGTGTCGCGTTCTTCTTGAAGGCGATTCGGTACGCTCAGGGTCAGACTCAGCTCTTGCTTGGCCAATACGTCATCGAACGTCATCTTGTCGATACTGATGGGCTTACGTTCCTCGATCTTGCGTTCGTCCTTTCGGTGGATGTAATCACCGATAGCTAACAGTTTCAGCGGCAGTTCAATCTCCTCCTGAGCGCCACCAGTGGCGGGTTTGAAAGTGACGTTGATTCGCTCCTTCGGAGCGACCGAGCCTTCTTTGGCCATGATATTTCTCCTTACGATTGGGACCTGCGGGCCTATTCGATTACCCGCTCTAGGTCGAGGTGACACAACCTGCGGTAGACCTCTTCCTTGCAATCACGCACGGCGTGGTTCTGGGGCAACAATTCGTAGCAGTTGTGCAACAAATGCAGCACCTGTAACGCAAGATCGGGCTCCCAGACATTCAAGTCCGGGTGTTGTAGCGTCTGATCAAGGGCTTCGAGCTGGACCTTGGCGAGCTCGTATTTCTTGGCTGAGAAGCACAAGCGAGCCATAGCGAACCGCCAGAGGAAACGCTCGCGCGCACCATGAATATTTTGCATCCCGAGCCTGAGCAATCTGACGGCAGGTTTGAGGCCATCCTTGCGCAGGATTGAGTGGGCCTCTTCCAGTGCCAGCTCCCACGATGCATGGTTGTCAGAGACATCGGCCTTGGGTGGGGCGCAGGGGGTTTGCAGGTGGGGCAAGACTTGGGCCGCGATCCAGGCCCGGGTGGCCGGATCGGCAAACGGTACACCGTCATGCCAGCGCAATTCGATAACACCCGGCAGGCGTTGAATGAACAACGCGAGCTGGATTTCCACCTCCCGCATGGCCGGCTCAGCATTCAGCCCTTGCAGGCACTCCCAGGCGAACCTCTGGCCGTCAAGCCAGAAGGGAGCCTTCGCCAGGCTGGCCTCGAGATCCACCAGCAGATCCGCGTAGTTGCCCTGTTGGAGGCTGTCCCGATAAGCCTTGAGTCTGTCCGTCGGTATCCCGCGCAGAAGGGTGATCTGTTCAGCGCTGCGTTCGGGCATGATGTCGATAGCAAGCCAGAGCAAAGTGCGATTGAGGCGCAGGGCGCGAACATCTGTAACCTTTTGTTTGAGCCACCAAGTACATAACGGACGGGCACCCTCTTGCTGGGCGCGTAGAGCCTTGTGGGCCTCTTTTTCGTTTTCGATCGGAGCGCCGGGAGTGAACAACTGGGTAGCTGCTTGCTTCACCTGGGCCATTACCGCCCCAACGGCACCGGTTTGTGGCTGGTTGTCGGTGACACGCTGGACCATATTTTTGAGTCGTCGGCACACCGGCAACAGCAGAGGCGCATCATCAGCCAAGTGAACAGTGCAGGCGGCATCGAGACGTTCAAGCTGCTCCGCCAGATGGCGGAACAACGGCAATTGCTCCTTGACCGCAACATCATCGTTCAACACCTGCTCCAGGCGTGGTATCAGCCAACTGATGCAGGCGGCACGGGTTCGGGCCTTGGTTGGGTGTATCTCGGACCAGTGGTTTTTACACAAGTACTGCAGTAGGCCAAGACCGGCTAACAGCCCCTGGAAGGATTCGCGTTGGTACAACGCCCACGTCAACCAGGTTGCCACTCGCAAATCTTTCGACTGGGTGCGTAACAGCGCTTCACTTTGTTCCACGACCTTCAGCCAGTCGACCTGACCGCCTTCATGCATCGACTGGGCTTTGCTCAGCTCGCTTTCCAAGGCTTCGTATTCATTTGAAAAACGCACGTCCGCCCCTCCGAAACTTCCATTGAAAACAGGAGTTTTGGCGAGAGCAAGATAATGGGCGGACAGCTTTTCAGAATACGACATTCACGATCCGGTTAAGAATGATTCGGTTATTACATAGATAGTTGTGGGCATTACTACTCAAGGAATAAAGTTCGACCCGACTTGTAGGAGATTTCTCCCCAATACATATTCCCACATGAAAACATCGCATCGATGTGCAACCATCCGAACGCCACCAAGAATGCCAAACCTTGAACAATAAAAAAGTAGGAAACTTCGCTTTTTTTCGAGGACAAAAAACAGGTCTCACCTTCAAAACCCCTGAAGCCTATGCCTCTCTAGTCGAATTGGGGTACCCGCTACTCCACGACAAAACACTTCAAATTATTTCCTTATCAATTGCCGCTTTACTCCAGAGAAAATTCTTACATCCTTTTCTTTTTTTGCAGGTGCAGACGCTCTTGCCCATCAGGGCTGCTTCAATAATGTGACCAGGAGCCAAAGCCACATTCCAAGGACGAAAAATGCCCCCCGCCATAGCCCCCTCGAATTTTCACCTCACAATCCCTGACCTTGACCATGATCTCCAGGTCTTGGCCTTTAAAGGTTACGAAGCCATCAGTAGGCCGTATTCGTTCGACGTTGAACTCGTCAGCGAGCAAAAGGACATGAACCTTGAGCACCTGTTAAACAAGCAAGCGTTTCTCGCATTCAATAAACAGGAAACCGGTGTTCACGGGTTAATACATCGCGTTGTACAAGGTGACTCCGGCAAGCGTTTGGTTCATTACAAGATAAAATTGGTTCCACGACTGGCTTACTTGGAGCACCGCACCAACCAGCGCATTTTTCAACACCTCAGCGTCCCACAGATAATCGCTTTGATCCTCAAGGAGCATGGCGTTCTCAGCGACACTCATCGCTTTCAGCTGAGTGCAAAATATCCGCCGCGTGATTATTGCGTTCAGTACCAAGAGTCTGACTTGCACTTCATTGAGCGGCTGTGTCACGAAGAAGGCTTGCACTATCACTTCCAACACAGTGCTTCAGGCCATCACCTGATATTTGGTGATGATCAGACCGTGTTTCCCCGACTTGACCACCCACTGTTTATAAACATGACAGCGGCATGGTTTACGACGAACCGGTGATTCAGCGTTTTGGTCTGAGGCTGGAGACCCGAACAAGCCGGGTCACTCGCCGTGACTATGATTTCAAGAAAGCCACGTTCCTCCCGGAGAGCGCCTGCCAACCAAACATCGACAAAATCCGGCCAGATCTGGAGGCTTATGACTATCCGGGTGGGTTTACCCAGGAAGAGCGCGGCAAGTTACTGAGTCGGCGGGCCTTGGAACGCCATCGCGCCGACTACCGCCAGGCCGAAGGCAAGAGTAACCAACCGACCTTGGCGACTGGGCATTTCCTGACATTGTGTGAGCATCCCCGCCAGGAGTGGAATGATCTATGGTTGCTGACCGAAGTGCATCACCAAGGCAAACAGCCGCAGGTGCTGGAAGAAAGCATCACCAGCAACATCGATACAAATAAAGGTCACTTCAATCAAGGCTACTGCAATCGCTTTGTTGCCACGCCTTGGGATGCGATCTTCCGTTCGCGATGGGCTTATCAAAAACCACGCGTGTCGGGCAGTCAGACGGCAATCGTCACCGGCCCTGAAGGTGAAGACATCCACTGCGACACACATGGCCGGGTCAAGGTCAGGTTTTTCTGGGACCGCGCGGGACACTTCGATGACGGCAGCAGCTGCTGGCTGCGTGTTGCATCCAGCTGGGCAGGCAACAGCTACGGTGGTGTCACGATCCCAAGGGTAGGCATGGAAGTGCTGGTGACCTTCATGGAGGGCGACCCCGACCAACCCTTGATCAGCGGATGCCTGACCAATAGCGCCAACCCTTTGCCTTACCCATTGCCCGCGCACAAAAGCCGCACGGTGTTTCGTTCTCGCAGCTCGCCGAACGGTCAGGGCTTCAACGAATTGCATCTGGAAGATCGAGAAGGGCGGGAGCTGATCTACCTGCGCGCCCAACGTGACATGGAGCAGAAGATAGAACACGACAGTCGGCTGGAGGTGGGCAACGAGCGTCGGGAGACCATTAAGGGCAACAGCATCACCGTACTCCAAGCCGAAGAACATCGGAGCACGGCTGCCAACCGCACAATCCAGGTCGACGGCAACGATTACCTGCACGTCGCCAACCGGCACACCAACGTCGAGCACACGCTGGTCGTCGAAGCCGGGCAGCAAGTGCATATCAAGGCAGGCGCCCATCTGGTCCTGCAAGCAGGCGCGATCCTCAGTTTAAGTGCCGGGGGCCAGCACCTTGTGATCGACCACAGCGGCATCCACAGCAGCAGTGAAATCCAGTTCGGCGGAGCACCACTGCCAGGCGCCACCGCCTCGGCACTCAAATCTGGATTGACGGTCCCCTTTGCTTCGCTGCTGAACCAACCTCCGGTGCTTGCCTCCACCCAACGCGCCCTGATGACGGCGAGTAAAGCAGTGGGGTTGAACTTTTGTCCGATCTGCGAGGCTTGCCGCGAGGGTATCTGCCCTACCGGAGCCACCGCATGAATCATTCACTCCCTCATCAATGGTTGATCGAACACCATCGCCTCGGCCACGCCCTGTGCCTTGTGCTGGACTCTGAGAACGAACACCCGATGCGCCAGGCATTGCTAAAGAACAGCCGACCTGACCAGTACCTGAGTGTCTACGGCCAGACCACAGTCGCAGACCTCAGTGAGGTCGGCCCCTTTATCTTCGCTTTCGATCACCCCGGCAATGCAAATATCAACGAATTGCTCAAGCGGCCGGACTCTCACTGGGGGTGGCTTGCCAGTTGCCCCAAAGGGCACCTGTCCCTGGTGGTGGAACACTGGCGTGAGCGGTTGATACTCGGAGAGCGTCCTCATCAGGCCTTGTATCGCTTTCACGACAATCGCGTATTGGCCCGGGCGCTCAGGCACCTACCCATTGAAGCCTATCCAACCTATCTCGGGCCGGCGATCAGTGTGTGCTACTGGCAAGGCACGAGCTGGGAAAGCACCAATAACCCATCCCCGGGCCAGCATCCGGTACCTGACACGCCACTTTGGCTGCAGGTACCTGTTGCCCCACGGCAAGCAATGCAGACTCGCCTGATTAATGCACGACGTTTCCTGTTGGCCGAGCATGTCCAGGCCTACGCCAAACTGGCCGAACAACAGGATCCGGACGCCTGGCTGCGCGCCACGCTCAAGCAAGCCGGGGCCTGGTACTGGCAGACGTCTGAACAACTGGAGTTTTTGCTGACTCAGAGCCTGCAAACGCCCGTCCAGATGCTGTTGCCACACTGGCAAGCGTACCCATCTGAAAGCCCCGGCGAGCATTTTGAACGGGTGCGTCTGATGACGGTGTTTGGGCAAGGAGAGGCCCCACGATGAAACAGACACTACGAGTTGCAAGTTTGAGCTGCTTGGTGATGACAGCAAGTTGCGCGAGCAAACAGCCGCACACTTTCACTTTTACAGCTGAGCTTCCGCCCGACTTTGCCTATCAGGCTATCGCAGTGTACGTGCCTGCCAAAGGACAAACCTGCACCGTACCCGGGGGCAGAAATACAGAAGTTGGGTACAACCTGCAGTGGCGCAAACACTACCAGCCGAATTCAGAGATAGCGCTGTACAGAAAAGTCAGCGGCTGCCCACTGGTGATCTACCGAATCAAGCTCGAAATCAATTCGGCCTATGGCAAGGATTGGAGTGATATCAGTGGAGACTCAGCCAGCGTTGCAATACGCGATGAGTTAGAAGCGCAGTACAAGGGGACTTTCAGCGAAGCGGGTGAAAGCGTCTTTTACGGTCAATGCCAGTGGTTATTCCGTACTTCTGGCAAGCCTCGCATTCTCAGAAAAATCCTCGACTGCAAAAAAACCAATCCACAAAAAGAGCTCGGTCGCGGTCGCCCTTTCTCGGCATATACCCTCGATCAGCTACCGGGGAAAACCATAAGGATGAAGATCGCCCTGGCAGATGAAGAAAGACCCTACATGGGCGATACCTGGGTGAAAGTACCTAATGGTTGGAAGCGCTGCATGGGCGAGAACTTCGAAGATCAACGTGCATTTTGCTTCGGCAATTACAAAGACTTCAGTGGCTTTCAGATGCCTGACGGACGGAAATGCACCATTTACCCAGGTTGTACGGAATAAGGAGCTCTGCGTATGACGTCATTGCAAATGGAACTGGAGTCAAGGCTGAGCAGCGACATTCTGACCTGCCCTGTGGGAGGCAAATGGACCAGTTTTCAGCTCGTCGATGAGTTTGGCTGTGGCAAACCTTATGCAGGACTGGCTTATGTCGCTACCGATTCAGAAGGACAAAAATACCGTGGAAATCTGGATGCCATGGGTCTTGGCAAGGTTACAAATCACTGCGCTGGACCGATTGCCCTTGTCTTTGACCAAAGGTATCAAGAGCAGGAAAAACCCTATGTAGAACTTCAGCGTCGGGATCACTACCCCCTCGAAATCACCGAACTCCAGGTCCGAGCCGAGCAAACACACTATCTGAACCCTAACGCCAAACGTACCCGCGAAAACCCAGCCCAAGCCTGTGCGGGCGATTTTTTCCAAGTGGAAGTACGTCATCTGGTCAAGCACGTCGCGCATCTGCCTCCCGAGGTCTATCGCCATTACCCTCACCCTGTCGGGCCGGCACGCCTGATGAGCGAACATGGCAAGTACGGCGTAGCCTTGATGCCACAAAAACACACGGTGCTGGAAGTGCGTCCATTGCGGGCCTTGCGGCCCATGTTGTCCACTGCCCCAGAATTCTGTGCGCTCAATTTGTACCAACTGGCGCTTCTCTCAACCTTGACCTACTGCCCTTTCGGCCAGATGCCTGACCAACTTCCGATCAACACACCGGTGAGCTTCATCCAACAACCGAGCGTGGGGAACTGGTTCGCGAATGCGCTGGCCAAGTTCGAAGAACTTTGGAGGCTCGATCCAGAGCAAACAAAACCCTACTACCCGCTGTACGAGGATGTGCCCTATTCCAAACGTTTGGAGATCGTGCCATTCGATCCCGTCCTTTACGCCGTCAACAACCCAGAACTGGGTGAAGATCAGGAACATCCCGCCAAGATCCATTTTCTCGACGACCGCAAACTCGGAGTGCGGGGCACTGATACGCAGGCCTTTATCACTCACAACGACGAATTGATTCTGATTGCAGTCCGCGGTACTTCGGAAATGATCCCCGACAGCCTGCGCGACGCCGATGCACTCCAAGTGCCGTTTGAGGAAGGTGCCGGCCAGGTGCATCGAGGGTTTTATGGTGCTGCAAAAAAAGCAGTAGCCTTCGCAACGGGCTATTTGGACAAGTTCTACACAGGGCAAAAACTGCTGATCTGCGGCCACAGCCTAGGCGGAGCAGTGGCGTTGTTACTTTCCGAGATGCTGCGTCGCAGACCGGAGGGCTACGTCATCCAGCTCTACACGTACGGCGCGCCCCGGGCCGCTGATGCCACCTTCATAGAAAACGCCAAGCCCTTGGTCCACTACCGCATGGTCAACCACAATGACCCAATACCCAGCGTGCCCGGCAGCTGGATGAACACCAAGGCAGGTGTTTATGGCACAGGAGCGGCGCTGATGTTCGCCAATGTGCCGGTCGGCCTTTCAGTCTTCGTCGCGGGTATCACCAACTGGACAGGTGAGGACTACGAACACCACGGCATATTGCGGCACTTCCTGCCGGTGGAGTTCGGTGGTAAGGAGAAATCATCAATCCTGTGGACCCCTACCTGCGACACCATCACTCAACACGTCGCCTGCGAGATAGCCCTTCAGCATAGAAACGGTTTGCCGGATCGCCCTTCTTTCGTCTCTCAACTGCTCCATACCGGTAATCACTTTATGGTTCCCAGCTATATCCCCGCTTGCTGGGCGACGTTACGCCGCTGGCAAGAAGCGCAGGCGTCCGGGGATACCTTGGTGACAAGGCGTGAATATGAGTGGATAACAAATGCATTGGAACAAATCACCCAGCAGTTACGCGACGAAAACCGTTACCTAGCAGCACTGGGCGCTCCCAATGGGCGTAGCGAAAGATCCGTCCGCATTGCGCTCACCCACGAAATCGACAGAATGCGAACCACCCGGGCTCGTCTGGCCACTCTACGTACCGCGTCAGTCAGCGAAAAAGACGTTTATGGAAGCATGTCGGAACAACCCGACCGATTGGCTCGGAGCTTGGCCCGCTGGCGGGTACATCCGGAGAATAGGATCGCCGAACAACTGGCAATGGCGCCGACTGTGGATAACGATATCGAATTGATCAGTGGTACTCACGGGTACGCCATCGGCAAACCCTATACGCTGGATGTTAATTCAATTATCTAACTCAAGGGTGCTGCCGAAGCGGTGGCAGCGGTTGCGTCGCAGGCAAACCGGGCGCTGGATAACGTCGAACCACCAGAGGAATAGGCGTGATAAAAAAAGCCCGGCCTGTACACAATGCACGGGCCGGGCTTGGGTGTTACTTGAGCCGTTACTGAATGGCGACGCCGCCGCCAAGCTTGCTCATGACGAACGCCGTGAACTGTTCAACGGTCATTTTCTGGCCATTGAAATCAACTTGATTGTTGGCGTAGTGCAGCTTGGTCACCACATCGCTGCCTTCAAGTTTCGCCAGTTCCGTGCCGACTGCCATGGCGCCGAACATATCGCTGGTGGCGGTGGCCTGATCGGCGATCAGTTTGGCGTCGGTTTGACCTTCCATTTGCGCCTGCACGGTCATCAGGTCCACCAGCATCGGCTTGGACACTTTCAGGTTGAAGTCCAGCAGGGCGAGCAACTGACGGCCCAGTTCATCGGGTGGCAGGTCCATGGATTGCGGCTTGGCGAAATCGACGACCAGGCTCGCCCGGCTTTCACCGTTGGTGGTGGTGAACGACAGGTTTTCCAGCGCGACTTGTGGGCCGCCAGCCAGGAGTTTTTCCAGATCAGCTTTGACCTGCGCTTCTTCAGCTTCGGTCAGGTTCAACTCTGGAGCCGGCTCACCCGCTTCAGCGGCTTCGGCAGCCGCTCTTTCGTAGGGCTGAAGCTTGGTCTGGTAAACCTGCATCAGCGACATGGTGGCCGGAATGTCCAGGTTCTTCAGACTGACTGCCATTTGTGCCGAGCCAATGGACTTATCGTTGTACGACAATTCACCGATCTTGTAATCAGCACGCCCCGAAGCACTGGTGCCGGTCTCGGTGCTGTTGTTCTTCATCTCGAAGTTCTTCATGCCCACCACCGACTTCGGCTCACCAAAGGTGGCCTTGGTGCTGGTCAGCAGCAGGGTGTTATCACCCATGTAGTAGCCGTAAGGGCTTTTGCTCAGGTTGCTGGCCAGCGTCAGGCCGTTCACCTCAACCTGTACCGGCGTCTGGTCTTCGGCGACGGTGGTCAGCTTGAAGCTGTCCATGTAACCGTCTGCCTTGATCTTCTGCGCCTGGGCGCTGGCGGCCACGTCGATTTTCAGACCGGAAAAGATGAGCTGGGTCTGTTCATCCAGCTTGGTGTCCAGGGGCAGCAGCTCGAACGTGCCGTTGGTGGACTGGTCGTAACCCAGGTTGACCACACCTTTGAGCGGCGATTGGTCCTTGGCGGCGACAAACCATTTTTCGGTCAGAGGCGTTCTTTCAAGGGAGGTATGGCTGGTGGCCATGACCGGCAGCCATTTGAGCGTCATCAGGCGCGAAAACGGCAGTGGACCATGTTCGATGTTGTCGACAAACAGCAGCTCAACCGGCTCTGCGCCAAATATCTCGCCTTCGCCCTTGAGGCGATAATGGGCGGTGCTGCTGAAAGTCCCACGGTCGAGGGAAACCAGTTCGATCGAAGCGGTGCTATTGGAGCCGGCCAAGGCCGTTTGCATCTGCTTGTTACTGTCGACGATAGCGGTGTTCAGCACTCCTTCGAGCTTCGTGCCGGTGTACCAGGCGCCGCCCGCGCTGATTGCACCGATAACCACAACGATGCCTAGAAGTACGCTTGCTGATTTATTCATGAGTGACCCGATCGATATCCATGGTTGAAGAAAGCCGTCGTCTTCCCTGACCCGCAAAGGGGGGTGGCTCGACGCCGTAAAGTGGAGGGAGATTACCATCAGGCGCCCTAGCGGGCCCAATGTTTAAAGGGGGAAAAGAATATTCTTGCGAGGCGGTCTACGAATATTGGACTTCAATCTCGTCGAGTTGATGGTCAAATGTCTTGAGCCGTGCCGTCCAGGTGTACACCAGCACTTCAAAATCGCGATTGATCACAGGCGCGCCTGATGACTCTGTGCGCGAATCGCAGAAGTCCAGTTGGTAACGCTCACGGGCCATGGCGTTAGCGACGTCACAGAGCTCACGGGCGTTGTTGAGCCAATGCCAGCCATCTTGTGTGACTTGCTTGTCCAAAGCGGCGCATTGGGTCTTGAGCGCCTCGAGGCTTTTTTCCAGCGGGGTGCCAGTAAGCTCCCCCATGACCTCCTGGAACGTGCGGCCAGGCTGCCAGTAGCTCCCCCAGAAATAACGATCGAACACCGTTTCGACCCTCCGGAGCGCGACCTTGGTGTCCCAGATCAGGACCAGCGTCTTGCCCTGCTCAAGGTGTTTTTTCTTGATGCGCTGACCCTGAAGCGATGCCCAGGCCACAATTGCAATGGATATCACAGCGATCAACGCCGCCGCGCTATCCAGGAAGAGCAACGCCTTATCGATCTGGTGAGTGAGCATGACGCCATAGAAATAAGTGGCCGAAAGCAGCATCAACGCCGCAATAGCGCACCAGAAGCCGGGAGCATAAGGGTTTTTCATTATTGGAATCCCCATGACCAGTGACGTCGCAGGCCCCTTTTCGCCAGTGCCCCGACTCTCTCAGCATAGCAACGACCCCGGGGTTTGCCGGGCGTCGACAGCAATCAGAGGGCACGATCCGATTACCGGCCCAAAACGACAAAACCCCTGTCTGCGTTAGCAGACAGGGGTTCTGGGAATTCAATCTTGACGATGACCTACTCTCACATGGGGAAACCCCACACTACCATCGGCGATGCATCGTTTCACTGCTGAGTTCGGGATGGGATCAGGTGGTTCCAATGCTCTATGGTCGTCAAGAAATTCTGTGACCAGCCCGTTCAACAGCAACGAGCCAGTGAAAATCGATGACTTCTACTTAAAACAAAACCCCTACCTGCGTCAGCAGATAGGGGTTTCGGAATTTAATCTTGACGATGACCTACTCTCACATGGGGAAACCCCACACTACCATCGGCGATGCATCGTTTCACTGCTGAGTTCGGGATGGGATCAGGTGGTTCCAATGCTCTATGGTCGTCAAGAAATTCGGTAGCCGGCGCGTGCCTTGCGGTCACGTTCCAGCAAATGGGTATGCGATAGTTTGTGTGTTGCTTTGTGAACAGCCTCGAACTTTCGGTTCGTGTCGTCTTCACACACCGCAATCTGGCCTCTTTCGAGTTCACAAATTGCTTGGGTGTTATATGGTCAAGCCTCACGGGCAATTAGTACAGGTTAGCTCAACGCCTCACAGCGCTTACACACCCTGCCTATCAACGTCGTAGTCTTCGACGGCCCTTCAGGGGACTCAAGGTCCCAGTGAGATCTCATCTTGAGGCAAGTTTCCCGCTTAGATGCTTTCAGCGGTTATCTTTCCCGAACATAGCTACCCGGCAATGCCACTGGCGTGACAACCGGAACACCAGAGGTTCGTCCACTCCGGTCCTCTCGTACTAGGAGCAGCCCCTCTCAAATCTCAAACGTCCACGGCAGATAGGGACCGAACTGTCTCACGACGTTCTAAACCCAGCTCGCGTACCACTTTAAATGGCGAACAGCCATACCCTTGGGACCGGCTTCAGCCCCAGGATGTGATGAGCCGACATCGAGGTGCCAAACACCGCCGTCGATATGAACTCTTGGGCGGTATCAGCCTGTTATCCCCGGAGTACCTTTTATCCGTTGAGCGATGGCCCTTCCATACAGAACCACCGGATCACTAAGACCTACTTTCGTACCTGCTCGACGTGTCTGTCTCGCAGTCAAGCGCGCTTTTGCCTTTATACTCTACGACCGATTTCCGACCGGTCTGAGCGCACCTTCGTACTCCTCCGTTACTCTTTAGGAGGAGACCGCCCCAGTCAAACTACCCACCATACACTGTCCTCGATCCGGATAACGGACCTGAGTTAGAACCTCAAAGTTGCCAGGGTGGTATTTCAAGGTTGGCTCCACGCGAACTGGCGTCCACGCTTCAAAGCCTCCCACCTATCCTACACAAGCAAATTCAAAGTCCAGTGCAAAGCTATAGTAAAGGTTCACGGGGTCTTTCCGTCTAGCCGCGGATACACTGCATCTTCACAGCGATTTCAATTTCACTGAGTCTCGGGTGGAGACAGCGCCGCCATCGTTACGCCATTCGTGCAGGTCGGAACTTACCCGACAAGGAATTTCGCTACCTTAGGACCGTTATAGTTACGGCCGCCGTTTACCGGGGCTTCGATCAAGAGCTTCGCGTTAGCTAACCCCATCAATTAACCTTCCGGCACCGGGCAGGCGTCACACCCTATACGTCCACTTTCGTGTTTGCAGAGTGCTGTGTTTTTAATAAACAGTCGCAGCGGCCTGGTATCTTCGACCGGCATGAGCTTACGGAGCAAGTCCTTCACCCTCACCGGCGCACCTTCTCCCGAAGTTACGGTGCCATTTTGCCTAGTTCCTTCACCCGAGTTCTCTCAAGCGCCTTGGTATTCTCTACCCAACCACCTGTGTCGGTTTGGGGTACGGTTCCTGGTTACCTGAAGCTTAGAAGCTTTTCTTGGAAGCATGGCATCAACCACTTCGTCACCCAAAGGGTAACTCGTCATCAGCTCTCGGCCTTGAAATCCCGGATTTACCTAAGATTTCAGCCTACCACCTTAAACTTGGACAACCAACGCCAAGCTGGCCTAGCCTTCTCCGTCCCTCCATCGCAATAACCAGAAGTACAGGAATATTAACCTGTTTTCCATCGACTACGCTTTTCAGCCTCGCCTTAGGGACCGACTAACCCTGCGTCGATTAACGTTGCGCAGGAAACCTTGGTCTTTCGGCGTGGGTGTTTTTCACACCCATTGTCGTTACTCATGTCAGCATTCGCACTTCTGATACCTCCAGCAAGCTTCTCAACTCACCTTCACAGGCTTACAGAACGCTCCTCTACCGCATCACCTAAGTGATACCCGTAGCTTCGGTGTATGGTTTGAGCCCCGTTACATCTTCCGCGCAGGCCGACTCGACTAGTGAGCTATTACGCTTTCTTTAAAGGGTGGCTGCTTCTAAG